>VGIE01000072.1 GCA_016867955.1 Betaproteobacteria bacterium | reverse complement strand
GAAGCCGCCGGCCTCGTCGCCTTCCCACAGGTGGACGTCGCTGGCGCAGATGGTGGCCGAGTTGGTTTTCACCAGGACCGAGTTGTACTCGAGCGACTCCGGGATCCTGACTTCGCCGATTTCGAACGGCTTCTTGAAGCCGACCATTAGGGCGGCCTTGGCAGTCTTGGGCAAGCTCATCGGGATTCCCTTTCGATTGATGACGATGATTGCAGGTTTCCGGGAATGTAGCCTATCGGCGCCGGGAGCACAACGCGCGTCGGGCGGGCTCCGTTTGGACATTGGCAGCAATGCGAGGTGACCTCTCTGGCAAGTACGCCCCTCGCGCACTCCTGCATCAGGGCGCCTGGCGGCAGTTCCGCCAGGCGCGCCAGGAAGTCGTCGGTGCCGTGTTCGCGGCGGCGTTCCGTGCCGGTTCAGCGCGCGGCGAGTCGCCACAGCGACGTGATCTCGTCGCGCCGCGCCGCATGCAACGGATCGCCGGCGTCGGCTGCCCGCGCATGCACGGGGTGCGTGTCCATGCGTGCGATGACCACGAGTCCCGCGCCGTCGATCAGCGCCTGCAGATCCTCGCGCGTGCGCAGGCCGAGGCGCTCCGCGATGTCGGAGAGGATGAGCCAGCTTTCGCCGCCGGGCACCAGGTGCGCGGCCAGGCCGCCGAGGAATCCGCGCAGCATGCGGCCTTCCGGGTCGTACACGGCGCGCTCCAGCGGCGAGCCCGGTCGCGCCGGGATCCATGGCGGATTGCAGACGATGAGGGCCGCCTTGCCGTGCGTGGAAACTGCGGGAAACAGATCGGCCTCCACGACCTCAACCTGGGCGCCGAGGCCCAGCCGCGCGATGTTCTCCCGCGCGCAGGCGAGCGCATTGGCGTCCTGGTCGGTCGCCACGATGCGCGGCACGCCGCGTTTAGCCAGCACCGCGGCCAGCACGCCGGTGCCGGTGCCGATGTCGAAGGCGACGGGCGCCACCGATAATGCGGCGGGCAGCGGCGCCGTGGCCACGAAGTCGATGTACTCGGAGCGCACCGGCGCAAACACGCCGTAGCGCGGGTGGATGCGCGCGCCCAGCACCGGCACCTCAATGCCCTTGCGCCGCCATTCGTGTGCGCCGATGATGCCCAGCAGCTCGCGCAGCGAGGCCACGCTGGTCTCGCCGCTCACCGGCGCGCCCCAGGCCTCGGCGCAGGCCTCGCGCACGTCCTGCGCGCGCGTGAGCGCGAGACTGAAATCGTTCCTGAACGGCACCAGCAGCATGCCCAGCGTGCGCGCGCGCTGCGCCTGCGCCATGCGGTAGCGGTTGAAGGCGTCTGCGCCGGTGGGGGCGGGCGGCTGCTTGCGCTGGCCGGCGCGATGCGCCTGCGACTGGTCGGCTCGCCGTGCCATGGCGGAGAGCAGCTGTCGCGCGTTCTGGTAGTCGCCGCGCCACAGCAGCGCCGTGCCCTCGCAGGCATGGTGCCATGCGGTGTCGGCTTTCATGGTGTCGCCCGCCACCATCACGCGCCGGGGCGCCGTGAGGCCGCGCGCGGAGCGCCAGCGCGCGCAATGCTCCATGCCCAGGTCGAGCCAGTGGATCAGCGGCGCCGCACCGGCAGTGCTCATGCGGCTTCATCCCGTCCATCGGCGCTCATACGGCAAAGCGATAGGGACCGCCCTTGTCGACGGCCTTGAGGTATGCCGGGCGCGCCTGGCAGCGCTTGACCCAGGCCTCGAGGTTTTCATAGGGAGCGCGCAACCCCTGTGCGCCGGCATACTCGCCGATGAAGCTGAGTTGTACGTCGGCGCCAGTGAAGGTATCGCCCATCAGCCAGGTGCGTCCGGCAAGCGAACGGTTGATATAGCCGAGGTGCCGGGCTATTTCGCCATCGACGCGTGGTGCGATGACCTCGGCCGCCGCGCCAATGCGGCCCATGTACATCTTCATCAGCAGCGGGAACATGGCCGAGCCTTCGGCGTAGTGCAGCCATTCCTGGTACTTGTCGTAATCGGCCGTGTTCGCGGCCGGTTGCAGGCGGCCGCTGCCGTGGCGGCGGATGATGTAGTCGATGATCGCACCCGATTCCGCGATGGTCAGGCCGCCATCGGTGATGGTGGGTGCCTTGCCGAGCGCATGCACCGCCTTCAGGCTGTCCGGCGCGAATCGCGTCTTCGGGTCGCGCGGGTGATGGTGGATCTCGTAGGGCAGGCCGAGTTCCTCGAGCAGCCAGAGGATGCGTTGCGAGCGGGAGTCGTTGAGGTGGTGGACGATGATCATGGCGTAGCGCTCCGATGGAATTGGCGGTCAGATATGCGGTGTGCAACGCGGGGCGCCGCCCCGCGCGCCGGTGGCAGGCGCGTGCAGGCAGACCTTGCCTGGCGTTGCCGGGCACTCTATATGAAACGCTCGCCGTTGCCGACAAAGCGCCACTTTCCCTGCGGCAAGTCGCCGAGCATGACTTGCCCGATGCGCACCCGCTTCAAGCCCAGCACCTGCAATCCGACCATGTCGCACATGCGGCGGATCTGCCGCTTGCGGCCTTCCTGCAGCACGAAGCTCAACTGGTCCTCGTTCTGCCAGCGCACGCGGGCGCGCTTGAGCGGCCTGCCGTCGAGGGAGAGGCCGTGGTTGAGGCGCTTCAGTTCGCTTTGCGGCAGGCGCCCGGGGCGGGTGTATTTCACGCGCACGAGGTACTCCTTCTCCACCGCGGAGTCCTCGCCAACCAGCTGTTTGGCGATGCGGCCGTCCTGGGTCAGCACGAGCAGGCCGGTGGAGTCGATGTCGAGGCGGCCGGCGGGCGCCAGGCCCAGCAGGTCCTGCCGGCGCACGACGCCGGCAGGTTTGCCGGCAACATGCGCCGCGGGCATGCGCCAGAGATTCTCCGGGATGACGAGCACCACGGCGGGTTGATGGCCGTCCTCGGCCTGGCCGCTGACATAGCCGACCGGCTTGTTCAGCACCACCGTGACGCTGCGCGCCTGCTGCGAGCGTGCGCGCTCGTCGATCTCGATCTTCTGGTCCGGCAGCACCTTGAGGCCGAGGATAGCCGGCTTGCCGTTCACCTTGACCCAGCCGCGCTCGATCCATTCGTCGGCTTCGCGGCGCGAGGCGAGCCCGAGCTCGCTCATGCGTTTGGACAGGCGGACAGGTTCGGTCTTGGTCAAGTCGGTCTCCTGTGTGAAACGGCTGCAGTGCGGGAACCCGAACGCCGTGGCGCATTGTATATGCAGCCCGGCGTGCGACCCGATCCGAGCGGTCGTATCCCGCTCGAGGGGAAACACCGTGCAATCCCAACGGGTTCGGGGCGCTCGACGCCATGCTGTCAGGGGCCAGGGCAAGATAGCGGGCTCTGTGCGCGGTTGGCGCCGGACGCGGGTCAGGCTATAGTGCGACCGCCATGAAATTCGACCCCCTCATTTTCCTGATCTGTGCACTGTGTGCTCTGTGCGTGCGACCCGTGCTGGCCGGCGAAGCGCCGGGTGAGCTGCCTGCCGCCGTCGCGCAATCTCCATCCCTGCGGCTGCCGTCGCTGGGCGATTCCGCTTCCGACCGAGTGCGCCAGGCGGGCGGGGCCGTGCAGAACCTCGTCGATGGCGCGCTCGAACTTGTCGGTATCCGCTATCGCCGCGGCGGCAACAGCGCCGAGGCCGGTTTCGACTGCTCGGGCCTCGTCGTCCACGTGTTCCGAGAAAGCCTCGGCATATTGCTGCCTCGCACCTCTCGTGAAATCAGCCGCGCCGGCGCGGTCGTTGGCAAGGCCGAACTGGCGCCTGGCGACCTGGTGTTTTTCAATACACGCCGCAACGCGTTCTCGCATGTCGGTATCTATCTGGGTGACGACCTGTTCGTGCATGCGCCCAGGCCCGGCCAGCGCGTGCGCATCGAGGACATGCGCGCCCGCTACTGGGCCGCGCGCTTCAACGGCGCGCGCCGCGTCGAGGGCGTCTAGGCGCTCCCGGACGCTCTAGCGCCGGCGGCAGGCATCGATCTCTTCGTCGGTCATCACCGGCTTGATCACGCAGGGTTTGGGCTCCGGCACCGGTTTCGCCTCGGGCGCCGGACCGGGAGCAGCCGGGGCACGCGACGCCCGCCGCCGGTTTCGCGGCCACTGCAGGCGGCTTTTTCATGTCGCCGGCGATGTCGCCGAGAAAGCTGGCAGCCAGGCCCGAGAACACTGCGATGCCCAGCAGCGGGATCGCAATCATGGGCACGGCGTAGCCGAGATCCGTCACCACGATGGCGCGGGCGATGTGTGCGTCGCCGTCGCGCACCACCAGGGTCGAGGCGATCATGTCGTGCAGCGCCTGCTTCCTGCTCGTGAATGCGGCGATTAGGAAGCCGATGCCCAGCGGCAGCGCGGAGATCAGCTTGGCCAGCTCGCGGCCAAAGGAGCGCAGCATGGAGATGCGGTCGCCGTCCACATGCGTGACCATGATGCCCACCATGGCCTTGCCGAAGGTGGCCTGACGGGCCAGTACAGCACCTGCAACAGCAGGATCAGGCCACCGCCGATCATCGCGCCCATTTCGCCGGCGAAGCTGACAATCACGGCAATGACGAAGGAAGCGAAGAACAGCATGCCGCTATCGGCAAAAGCCGCCAGCACGCGCAGCCAGAATCCCGAGTAGTTATCGGCCGATCCCGAGCCGGCAGTCGACCGGACCGGCGGCGAGCTTGCCGGGGCGGCGTCCGCCTCCGGTGCACTGTCCGCCGCCGAATCCGCCCGTGCGCCGGCTTTCTTTTTCCCGAAGCCAAACATGATCGCCCCCTGTCGACGTGAATTGACTGTTTCGCACACCGAACGCTGCCCCCGCAGCGTCGCCGCTCCCGCGAGCGATTGCGCAATGCTACGCGCATTTGGCCGGCACCGCCTTCGGGCACAGGTTTAGACGATGGGCGCGGGTGCGACTAGAATGAGCCACCGAGGGCAGGGGCGAAGTCATGCGCTGGCGTTACGGCCATTGCGTCGCACGATCTGCGGTCAAGGTTGAAAATCGCAACCACAGGGGAGGAACCCATGAACGCAGCATCAGCGGGGCGGAGCGGCGCGGCAATGGCGGCACGGATACTGGCCGCGACATTGGCGATGGGCGGCGCCCTATTCAGCGGCCTGCTGCAGGCGCAGGCCTGGCCGGCGAAACCCGTGAAGCTGATCGTGCCGTATCCGCCGGGCTCCAGCGTGGACGGGTTTGCGCGGGTGGTCGCGCAGAAGCTGTCCGACATCTGGAAGACCTCGGTGGTGGTCGAAGCCATCGCGGGGGCGGGTGGCGTAGTCGGCACGCAGGCCATTGCCAAGGCGCCTGCCGACGGCTATACGCTGGGCTTCATTGCCGCGCCGCATGCGGTCAACGCGGCCCTGTACGCGAACCTGCCCTTCGACCCGATCAAGGATTTCCGGCCGATCGCCAGCCTGGCCAGCACATCGCTGGTGTTCGTGGTGCGGACGGATTTCAAGGGCAGCACCATCGCCGATCTGATCGTGCATGCCAGAGCCAATCCGGGCAAGCTCAACTTTGCCTCCAACGGCAATGGCAGCTATTCGCACCTGACTACTGAGCTGCTGGGGAGCGCTGCAGGCGTGAAGTTCACCCATGTGCCCTACAAGAACATCGGGCAGCTCGCCACCGACCTGATGGGTGGCCAGGTGGACTTCACGGCGTCAGGCATCAGCACGGTGAGGTCGCATATCCAGGCCGGCCGCATGAAGGCACTGGCCGTCACCTCGACGAAGCGCGCCGATTTGCTGCCCGGCGTGCCGACCGTGGGCGAGACGATTCCCGGCTACGAGTCGAAGTCCTGGATGGGCATGGTGACGCCCGCGGGGGCGCCGGATGCGGTGATCGCGAAGGTGGAGACCGATGCCCTGGCGGCCATGAAGGACCCCGCGGTGCTGAGCGCTGTAGCGGCGCAGGTACTTGACCTCGATATTCTCGAATCAGCCCCGTTCGCGCGGCGGATCGAGAACGACATTCGTGTGTGGAAGAAGATCGTTGCTGAAGTGGGCGTCAAGATCCAGTAGCCCGGGAGGTGGCCCGGCGCGGGTCGCGCTGCGGCAGGGTTTAAGTAGGGTATTGCTTGATCGTGTCGGGGCTTCTGGTCCGGGCGGTGCGTGTCCTACATTGCGCACCCGCTTTTCGACGGGATCGTGCGCATCGGTCTCGACGCTGTGGCCGCGGCCCGCCGTCAGTCCGTAGCCAGTGATCATCTCCCTTACGCCCAAACAGTTCCACCCCAGCACGCTGGCCACACTTGCCGGACTGGTTGGCGCCGCAGGGTTCGGATACCCGCGCCAAACGCGCCCCCTTCACATCCGGCGCCGGCAGGGCGCGCATGAAGCACGGAGTTTCGCGGAGCTCTAACCGGCGCTTGGCGCGGGTGATCTGCTGCACCGCCGGGCGGGCCCCGGGTATGCGCGGTGGTGGGACATCGGCGCCCCGGGATGCTTCGGCGCGGTGGAGACATGGCGTGGAGCGCGGAACCCGCACTTGCCGCCGGGAGACGGTGGCCGTTGCAGGCTGATGCATTCAGCCGGCCACGGCCGCGCGCCGCGCCGCGCCGAGCAGCACGATGGAGGCGATGGAGGGAATCACCAGCAGCGAGAAGGCCAGGCTGTAGCTGTGAACCAGTGCGTAGGCGCCGGCGAAGATGACTGGCGTGATGATCGAGCTCAGGTGGATGACGATGAGCGAGCCGCCGGTGGCGGTGCTGACATTGTCGGCGGGGGCGAGCTTGGCCAGTTCGCCCAGGTAGGCGCCGTGCCAGCCGCTGGCGGTGCAGCCGAAGAAGAAGAGCAGCACGTAAGTGGCCCAGGTCGGCCAGCCCAGGCCGAGCGTCGCGACGCCGAGCGACATGATGCTCATGACTGCTGCAAGGACCATCAGCACGCCGAGGCAGTCGCGCGTGCGGTCGGCCAGCCAGCCCCAGGCGGGTCGCGCAATCACCGCGCCGATCTGCGCCACGGTGAGCATGAACCCCGCTTGCACCAGCGGCAGAGACAGCTCTTCGTAGAACATCGCCACCGTGTAGCTGTGGATGACCACCTGCCCGCAGGCCAGCGTGCCGCCGGCCAGCGCCAGCAGGCGCAGCGGCGGCACGCCCCACATCACCTTGACAGGCATGAACGGATTGACGACCACGGGCAGTGCGGACTCTCGGTCCCTGTCCCAGAGCGCGCGGCCGGACTGCAGAATGGCGGCCAGTGCAAGGCACAACGCGCCGCAGACCCACAGCGCTGCCTGCCAGTCGATCGCGACCGTGATGGCCGGCCCGGCGATGGCGGCAATCAGCACGCCCGCCGGGACTCCCATCTGCACGATCGAAAAAACCACGTTGCGGTTCTTCTCCGCGGTGAAGCGGCGCAGGATGCGCGTGTTCGATGGGGTGATGAAACCGTAGCCGAAGCCCATCAGCAGCGAGGCCATGACCAGGGTGACCACATGCCCTGCTGTGGCGAGCGCAGCGCCAAGCGCCAACAGCACCATGCCGACCTGCATGGCACGGCAGCCGCCCCAGCGCGGCGAAAAGTTGCTGCCGAATGTCAGCGCGATCGCCATGCCGGCGAACATCAGTCCGGACTGCGAGCCGATTAGGATGACGGGCAGGTCGTGGCCAGCGGCGATGGCCGGTGCAATGGTCGGCGGCAGCAGCGCCGCCAGCGTGCCGATGGACTGTGTCGCGTTGAGCGACGCGACCAGATGGGCGAACTGGAACCGGCTGAGCGGCGGTGTGGCGGTGCCAGCGTCCACTATGCAGGCATTCCCGCGCGGGCGGCCGGCGCTGGCTCGAGCCCGAAGGCCGCTGCAATCAGTTCGTAGGAGCGCAGCCGCACCGCAGGGTCATGGGTCCAGGTGTTGATCACCAGTTCGTCAAGGTCGAGTCGCGCGGCCAGTGCATTCAGCTTCTCGGCCACCTGCGCCGCCGAGCCGACGATGGCATTGCGTCCGCGCCGTTCGATCAACGCCTGTTCCTGCGGCGAGAAATCGTAGGCCGCGGCTTCCTCGGGCGGCACCAGCGGCAGTCGGATATTGCGCTCGAACCACAGGCGGTGCAGTTCGCGCGGGCGGTACTGGCGCCGCGCCTCGGCCTCGCTGTCGGCGGCCAGCGCAAACACGCAGATGGTGGCCAGCGGCTCGGGATGGCGCTCGCTCGGCTCGTAGTTGTCGCGATAGCGCGCCAGTGCATCCTCCACGCCCATGCCATCGGCGAAGAAGTAGGCAAAGGCATAGGGCACGCCGAGGTGCGCGGCGAGCTGCGCGCCGTAGTCCGAACTTCCCAGGACCCAGATGTCGGGCGACGTCGGGCCGGTCGGATGGGCCACGACCTGGCGGAACGGATGGTTGTCGGGCAGCGGCGAGCCGGTGAGCCAGGCCTGCAGGTCCAGAATCTGCGCCGGGAACTGCTCGTGGACATCCTGCGGGTAGGGATTGAGAGCATAGGAAGTAAGGCGGTCGGAACCCGGCGCGCGGCCCACGCCGAGATCGATGCGGCCGGGAGCCAGCGCCTCCAGCACGCGGAACTGCTCGGCCACCTTCAGCGCCGAATAATGCGGCAGCATCACGCCGGCGCTGCCGATGCGGATGCGCGTGGTGATGGCGGCGATGGCCGCCATCAGCACCTCCGGTGCGGTGCCGACGACGGTGCCCGAATTGTGGTGCTCGGAGAGCCAGTAGCGGTGATAACCGAGCGCTTCGCATTGCTGCGCCAGCGCCAGCGTCTCGCGGATTGCGAGGTCCTGCGTGCGTCCCTTGGCGGTGGTGGATTGGTCGAGAACCGATAAGCGCATGAACATTGCCTTATGTCACAACGGCGCC
>VGIE01000071.1 GCA_016867955.1 Betaproteobacteria bacterium | reverse complement strand
CGTCCGTTCCGCCATTCGCACCGTGAGGCTGGCGTCAGGCCTGATCCTGATGGTCTTCGTGGTAAGCCACCTGGCCAACTTGGCCATCGGTCTGCATTCGCTCGACGCCATGCAGCGCTGGCTGCCCTCCCTGATGGGCCCTTGGCAGACGGGCGTCGGTGCGGTGCTGCTGCTCCGGCGATGATCGCGCATGTCCTGCTCGGGCTGGTGTCGATTGCCTCGCGCCATTCGCTGGCGATGAGCCGCACCGATGTCGTGCAGCTCGTGCTGGGGCTGCTGACGCCGCCTCTGCTGCTCAGTCACGTCATCGCCATGAGCATGACGGCAAGGCTGGTGAGCGAGTTCGTGCCAAGCTACGGCCAGATCCTTGCGGTTTACTGGAAGTTCGCGCCGGCGCTGGCCTTCCAGCAGCTCTTCGCGGTGATCTTCGTGTGGATCCATGGCGCCATCGGCCTGTACACCTGGCTGGTGCTGAAACCGGTGTGGAAGCGCATCGGCGCAGTGGTGCTGCCGCTGCTGTTTGCCGTGCCAATCCTTGCGCTGCTTGGTTTTGCCGAGGCCGGCAAGGAGGTGCTCGGCAAGCTAGCGACCGATGCCGCCTGGCGTGAGGACATCGAGGGCATGATCGAGATCGCCAGGCCGGCAAAGGAAGAACTCGATGCCCTTCAGGCGCTCGTCCTCACCGGTTATGGCGCGCTGTTCCTGCTGGCGCTGGCGGTGTACGTCGTGCGGCGGCTGCGCGCACGCCTGGTGCCGGTGCGCGTGGCCTACGATGGCGGCGAATCGGCCGCCGGTGTTCGCGGCCTGTCGATTCTCGAACTCAGCCGCACCAACGGCATCGCGCATGCTGACGTATGTTCCGGGCACGGCCGCTGCGGCACCTGCCGGGTGCGCGTCGAGGCGGGTGCAGACCACTTGTCGCCGCGCAATGACATCGAGGTGGGCACGCTTGCGCGTGTGGGTGCGGGGGAGCACGACCGGCTCGCCTGCCCTCTGCCTGGGTGGCGGGAGAAGCCGCGACCGTTGCGAACGATTTGGCCCCGGTGGCAGGGCGGGACGCCTGATGGGGAATCGTGCCGTACCGATGAAGCCGCTCAGCGGCATCGCGATGATATTCGGCGGTTCGCTTTCGGCCCACGTGCAGGCGGCCAAACAGCAGGATACGGCGATGCGCCTGCTGGCCGAGGCCCAGGCGGGGTGGGCGGCACGCCCTCACCGCGCATCACGGCGAACTGCGCATCCTGATGGATTCGCTGTCGCAGGCCATGGTGGGCGGTGAGGGCGTGCGGGCGCTCACATACCTGCTGATCCTCATCCTCATCGGCGTCGGCGCGGAGTGGTTGTACTGGACCTATGCGTGGGGGCCGTTGCGCGGGCTGGAGTCGCAGCCGCCGGCTTCGCGTCGCGAGGCGCTGCGGCTCGGAACACGCCGCGCGGCGTACCTCGGCACGGGGTTGCTGGTCTTCACGGTGGCGAGCATTGCGTCTTCGGCGGCATTCACATGGCCACCCGGCGTGCACGAGACGGTGGTGGCGGCCACCTTGTTTGTGGTCGTGCTGCGGCTGGCGTGGATTGGCGTCAATGTGCTGGCTGCGCCGGGGCCGGTGCATCGCGCAGCATGGCGGCTGGTGCCGCTCGCCCAACGGCAGGTGCGGCCGTTCGCCGCGCTCGCCATGGGCATCGCGTTGATGCTGGCCCTGGCCCGTTTCGTGCCGGACTTGTTGGAGCAGTTGGCCGGCGCAGGCCACCTGGCGGGCGCGGTGCGACTGGTCGTCGCCTCGGTGCTCGCCCTGCTGTTGTGCGCGGCAGCACTGCTGCTGGCCGGCGGGGCGGCCCCCGGTGCGAAGGGACGGCGTCGATTGCCACGGTTCCCGCGCGTTGTCGCCATGGTGTTGATGGTGATCGCGGTGTACCTGCTCTGGCTGTTGGGGGCCGCAACCGCAGCCGCCATCGCGGCCATCGTCGCCATCGTGGCCGTGGTGCAGATGGGACTGCGCAGCATGGTGTTCTTCTTCTGGGAGGAAGACATCGCGGCGGAGGGGCCGACGGCAACGGCCGCCGACGCCGCCAGCCCGCGCGCGCACGCCACGGCCGGCGACCTCGACCCGGGCCTGGTGCCGAGCATCGTGCTGTCGCTGGCGCGATTTCTCGTGGTGATGATCGGCCTTGGCGCCTGCGCGTTGGTGCTGCATGCGCCGATGGGCGAGCTCACCAGCCGGCAGAACGCGCTCCTGCGCGTCGGACTGGAGGTGCTGGGCGTGGCGGCGCTGGCGCTCTTCACGCTTGTGGTATGGATCATCATCCGCACTTCCATCGATCATCGCCTGAAGCGCATCGGCCCCTACGACCCGCAGGACCCGCACTCTGAACCCAACGCGAATTCGCGGCTGCTGACCCTGCTGCCGCTGCTGCGCACCACCGCGGCGGTGCTGCTGCTCGTGATGCTGGTGCTCTCGGCGCTGTGGGCGCTCGGCATCGAGATCACCCCGCTGCTCGCCGGCGCCGGCGTGGTGGGCTTTGCGCTGGGCTTCGGCGCGCAGGCACTGGTGCGCGACATCATCGCGGGCATCTTCTTTCTCGCGGAGGACGTGTTCCGCGTCGGCGAGTACATCGAGAGCGGCACCACCACCAAGGGCACGGTAGGGCGCATCACGCTGCGCACGGTGGCGCTGCGCCACCACAATGGCCAGTTACTCTTCGTGCCCTACGGGTCGCTGGGCACGGTGCGCAACAATTCCCGCGACTGGGTGATCGAGAAATTCAACCTGCCGCTGCCTGTGGAAGTGGACAGCGAGAAGATCCGCAAGCTGATCAAGAAGATCGGCGTCGCCATGCTGGACGACCCCGACGTCGGCCACATGCTGCGCCAGCCGCTCAAGGGCAAGCTCTACCGCATAGACCCCGGCGTGAAGATCTTACGCTGCAAGTTCGAGACCGCCCCCGGCAACCAGTTCGACGTGCGCGCCCAGGCCATCAGGCGCATCGAGGCGGAACTCAAGGCCATCGGCGTCGGCTTTGCCACGGGCGGGCAGACGGTGATTGTCGAGCGGCTGGCCGAAGTGCCGGCGGCGGCCCCAGGATGCGCCCCGACGGACCCGCGGCCGGTCCGCCGTGGCAACCCGCGCTGCGCGGTGGTAGCGAGATGTACCTTCGAGCGAGGTGTGTCGCCACGCGGCCATTGTACGAATGGCATTCGGGCGGGCGTGAACCACAGTCTGGGCGAGGCGCAGTATAGCCGGGGCCTCTGGTCAGCGGATGCGGACGACGATTACCAGGGATGCCCCAGGCGCTTGATCGAACAGGAGGGGAAAGGTCCCTCATGCGCTCCCGGATCGGACCGCTGCCGGCTTCATCCTGCGACGGGTTACGGATCGCCGTCGACTTTCATGGTCTGAAGCTTTCCCTATAATCGAGCAGGTTTTCCAGGGTGTATCCGGTCGCACAGCAATGTCGCCGTTGAACCTCTAGCGGAAGGAGGCAGGATGAATGACGATGAAATCAGCATACGCAGTCCAATTGCAAGACTCGCCAGGACGGAGGCCGCTCCGGCATTCAGTCTTGACCGCCCGATCAAGGGCATGCGGGTGGGTCTGAGGAACGACATCATGTGGCGGTCGTGGCTGCAGATCTGCGACGTCTGGTCTGAGCTGCTGAGAAAGGACGGGGCCGAGCCGGTCATCCTTCGTGTGACGGAACATGTCGGCGAGGAAGGCCAGTTCACCAAGGACCTCGTCGATGCCTGGGCGGGTTCCGTCGACTGTGCCGTTGTCGGACTTGCGAACTGAGGTGCGTGCACCCTATATTCCGTGCGTGACACGGTCACCGTTGAAGACAGGCAGAAGCCTGTGGTTGTTGCAGTTACCGAAGAATTTTCAGAATTCGGCAAGAACATCGCAAAAATGGAGGGGCATGGAAACATGCGCCAACTCGTGTTTCCCTATCCGCTCGAAGGTCTGCCGCCGGAGAAAGTGCGGCTGATTGCCCTCGAGATGTATCCGCAGTTCCTGAACGTCATCGGAGCCACGCGATGAGTGCCGTCCTGCTGGGCCCGGTGCTGCGGGTCAAGCAAGATCCGGATGCATTGCTGGAATTGTCACTGGCGGAAAAATGGGGAGATGGGTTGCCCCTGATCCCTCCGACGGATGCGCGGATTGAAGCGATGCTGTCGGCGACGCCACGACCGAGCACCGACATCGTGGTGCCCGAGTTTCCTCCCAAACATGGCATTGCCACGGTCGAAGTCATTGCCATCAATGCGGTCATGGCGGGGTGCCAGCCGAAGCACCTGCCGCTGGTCATCGCGGCACTCGAGGCGATCGCCAAGCCTTTCTACAACGGCTTCGGCCATGCGACGACCACTTCATCGGTGGCCCCGATGATCATGGTCAATGGCCCGCTGCGTGATGAAATGGGCATCAGTTACCGCGCCGGATGCCTCGGGGGTGCCGCCGGGCGGGGTTCGGCGACCATCGGCCGCGCGGTGCAGCTGTGCCTGAGGAATATCGGCGGCATGCGGGCCGGCGAGAGTTCCCGCAGCGTGTTCGGCCAGCCCGCCCGGCTCGGCGGCCTTTGCTTCGGCGAGTGGGAGGAGCGATCCGATTGGCCATCGCTTGCGACGCGCCGCGGTTTTTCACGCGGGCAGGAAGTCGTCACCGTGCACGGCGGCAAGGGCACCGTGGCGCTGGCCGACCAGAATACCGAAGGCGACCACGATCTTGCGTACCTGATTGCCAAGAGCATGGCCGCGCCGATGGGAAACCTGATGCTGGTGCCGCTGTTCACCAACGGAGAAATCGTCGTGTTGATCAACCCGAAGTGGGCCGAGCGGTTTTGCCGGACCTTCCCGAGGATCGAGTCGTTCCAGGAGTTCCTGTTCGAGAACTGCTGGCAGCCGATCGAACTGTGGCCGGAGAAGAATCAAGGCTACATGCGCGAGGGAGGCCGCGTCGACGGACGCGGCCGGGTGTACGCGGTGACACGCCCCGATCGTATCCAGCCGCTTGTCTGTGGCGGGCTCGGCGGCCTGCATGGAACGATCCTCCCCAGCTGGGGCGAAAGTGAGATGCAGAGCGTGGCGACGGCGCGGGCATAGCAAGGGGCGGTGCTATCAAGGGCGGAGAATTTCATGCTGACCGTGAGCGTGTCGGCGCGAAGGTCCGACGCTGGAGGCGCCTGCTTGGCAGCGCCGGCGTTGCTGAATGCCCGACTGAAACCTGAGGCGGATACCAATGCGCATCATCGACGCGCAGTTTCACTGCTGGGAACCGGAGAGCGAACAGTTCCCTTGGGACCCGGCGTTCGGGCTGCCCGGCACGCCCATGGCGGCGTCGCGGGCGCACTATGAGCACGCGCCGTTTCCCGTCAGCGAGCTGCTGGCAGCCATGGATGCTGTCGGGGTCGACGCCGGACTCCTTGTCCCGCCGAGCATCTACGCCAACGACAACCGCTATTCGCTGACTGCAGCGGCCGCCTGTCCGCTGCGCCTCGCGGTGGTCGGGAAGATCGATGAGAATCTCCCCGACCTCGAGGAACGCGTCGCGGCATGGCGCTCGCAGGCGGGAATGCTCGGCATCCGTGTGATCGTGCCGCAACGCGACCGCGCGCGGCTTGAAGGCGCCCCTTTGAACGGGCTCTTTTCCTTCGCGAGCCGTCACGCGGTGCCGATCTGCCTCTACACGCCGGGGTGCCTCGCCAATGCCACCGGGATCGCTGACCGGCACCCGCAGCTGCAGATTGTCATCGACCACCTTGGGCTGGCCGCTCCGCCCGCGATCCCAGCGGGGCCGGATCCCTTTGCCGAGCTTGACCATCTCATCGAACTCTCGCGCCGGCTCAACGTCGCAGTCAAACTGTCGGGCGTGCCGGCGCTGTCGCGCGAGGCGTACCCGTTCCGCGACCTCTGGCCGCGCCTGCACCGGGTAATCCGTGCGTTCGGCCCGGAGCGCTGCATGTGGGGCTCCGACTTCACGCGGGTCGCCGACCTGCACAGCTACAAGGACGCGGTCGCCTACATGCGTGATACGGCCGAGCTGGCCAGCGACGAGAAGGCGATGATCATGGGCGGCTCGCTATCGCGGATATTCCGCTGGAATCCCGCCGGCAGGGCAGGATCGGCCTGAGGTCCGACGCGGCCTTGACCTCGGCGCGTGTCCCCGCGCTGCGAGCTCGCCGAAGGCGATCGACCCTGTGGTGACATGCCGCGGGTTACGAACCTCGTGCCTGCGAAACGCGAGGCCGAGCGAAGGCCGCCGGCTTTCCGCACCCGTGATCCGCAAACGCGTTGACGTTGGGACAAGCGGGTGCTACGGTCCGCGCCGTGGGTCTTGATCGGATCTTGTTCTGGAACGGAGATTGGCACATGGGTGACCGCGATACGACGTTCGATGCGCTGTGGCCGCTTGCGCGGCTGCGGCAGGAGCAACTGTCGGTGAGCCGGCGGTTGGAGGACAATCGGGGCAAGCGCATTGGTTTCATCTGGGACTACATGTTCCGCGGCGATCACATGTTCCCGCTCATCCAGGCCGGATTGGCGGAGAAGTTTCCGGGCAGCACGTTCGTTCCCTATTCCACGTTCGGAAACGCCCACGGGCATGACGAGGCGGACATGCTCGCTGCGCTCCCGCAAAAACTGCGCGAGGCCAAGGTCGAGGCTGTGGTCGTCGGCGTAGCGGCCTGAGGCAGTTGCACGCCCGCCGTGTTGCGGGCAACCAAGGTGGCCGAAGAAGCTGGCGTCCCCGGCGTGGCCATTGTGGCTTCCGGTTTCATGCGCCAGGCCAAGGTCACCGCCAAGCTGATGGGCATGCCCGATCTTGCCATGGCCGAGTATCCCGGCCAGATTCCCCTGGATTCGCCCGACGCGTTCGCCGACAAGGTATGGAACAAGGTCCTGCCCGCCGTGGTCGATCAGCTCAGCACGCCCGTCCCGGAGGCCGTTGCGGGTCCGGCCGAACCCGGCGATCGCGATATCGTCTTCACCGGAACGCTCGACCAGGTGCAGGAACATTTCGATGCCCGCGAGTGGTCGGATGGCCTGCCCATCGTGCCGCCGACGCGCGAGCGCGTCGCGGAGTTCCTCGCGTGGACCGATCGCGACCCGGCCGAAGTCCTGGGAATCCTTCCGCCCGAGTTTCGCGAAGCGACCCTCTGGTCGATCGCCGTCAACGGCGTGATGGCCGGGTGCCGGCCGGAGTACATGCCGGTCCTGATCGCCGCCGTCGAGGCAATCGCCGATCCGGAATTCCGCCTGGTGGACGCGGGCGCGACGCCGGGCTGGGAGCCGCTGGTGGTCGTCAGCGGCGAGATCGTCGAAGCGCTCAATTTCAATACCGAAGTGGGCAGCATGCGGGTTGGGCGCCGCGCAAACTCGACCATCGGCCGGTTCCTGCGCCTGTACATGCGCAACGTCGCCGGTTTTCGCCCAGGCTCGACCGACAAGGGCAGCATCGGACTGACCTTCAACGTCGCCTTGGGCGAGAACGAGGCGGCCATACGCAGTATCGGGTGGGACCCGCTCCGGGTCGATCTCGGCTTCGCACGCGACGACAACGTCGTCATGGTGCAGAGCGCGCTGGCGGTGAGCATGCCGGTCTACATTGGCGGTACCGATCCCGAATTCATGGCGGGGCCGCTGGTCCGCTACATGGAGGGCACAACCGGCCCATGGAGCGTCACGGGACTGATGTTCTCGCGCTGGCACCCCCTCATCCAGATGTGCCCGGCGATAGCCGAGGGATTTGCCAGGGGGGGCTGGGGAAAGGCCAGGATCCAGCAGCACCTTCACGAGCAATGCAGGACCAGCGCCGGCTGGATGGAGCTCTGCCAGCTGCATGCGACAGGCCAGGACCTGACCCTGAAAGGGCTGGTGGAACGAGGATCGGCGCCGGCGGCATACGCCGCGTCGGACGATCCGCAACGCATGGTGCCGCTGCTGCTCCGGCCCGAATGGACCCGCATTGTCGTGGGCGGCGACCCCGAGAAGAACCAATGCCGCATCTACATCAACAACCACGAGCAGGGCGCACCCACCGCCAAGCGCATCCGGCTGCCGGTTGACTGGCGCCAGCGCATCAAGCGCGGCCGTCCTGGAGGCTAGAACCCGCCGATTGGGGCCTGAAGCCCGCCTGTCGACTGCGCCCGGCACTCGCGGCGTGCCCGATGATTGCCGTGAAACCGCGGCGCACCGCATCCGCGGTCACGGCGTTCAAACGGGCAGTCCGTCTTGCAGCGCCTGACGGCGCTGCCGCTGGGCGCCGCGCCGCTAGGTGCCCCGACTCAGGGGAGTACGAGGGGATGTATCCCCTCGTGTGGTTAGGTACGCTTACTGCGCCTTGAACATGCGGTTCCAGTTGTCCCGATAGGGCCCGATCGCACTGTTCGGATAGTTCCGCAGGTCGGTCAGCTCGAGCGTGCGCGAATCCAGCGTGTTGGGGATTCCGCTCAGCGCGCTCGCCTGCCCCCCTGATCCGTTCCAGACCGTCTGGCCCCTCACCGACATGAGGTAGTCCATCGCGAGCATGGCGGCATTGGGGCGCTTGGCCCAGCCCAAGACACCGCCGTAATACGCATTGAGCACCGACGGACTGGGCACCACCAGCTTGATCGGAGCCCCCTTGTCGAGCAACGGCAGGGCAGTGGAGGCCATCGACAAAGCGGTGGCCATCAACTCGCCGGATGCCACGGACTGCGTGGTCGGCACGACGCCGATGTACAGCTTGGGCTTTTGCGTCGCGAACCTGGCCACCCAGCCGCCACCACCCAGCTTGTCCAGGAAGTCGTACCAGGCGAGAAGAATCGGACCTA
>VGIE01000070.1 GCA_016867955.1 Betaproteobacteria bacterium | reverse complement strand
GCGCGCGCCAGCCTGTCGGCGCTGACCGCGGAAGTCGTCGAACGGCAGAAGAAGCGCGGCCATGCCATCGCGTCTGGGCTGGAATCCATCCCCGAAGCCGCGCTGCGCGTAACGGCCATGCGCCGCGCGATCGCCAACCTCCTCGACAACGCCATCCGCTATGCCGGCGGCGGCATAGACGTGGTGACGCGCCGTGACGGCCGCGAAGCGGTGCTGGAGGTGCTGGACCGCGGCCCCGGCATCCCCGAGGGCGAGCGTGAACGCATGAAGCAGCCCTTCACGCGGCTGGAGGCGGCGCGCAGCAATACCGGGGGCTCCGGGCTCGGGCTGGCCATCGTCGACCGCATCGTCGCCGCCCACGGCGGGCGCTTCGAGCTGGCCGCGCGCTCGGGCGGCGGGCTCATCGCGCGCATCCGGCTGCCGCTGGGCTGACAACGTCAATCGATGCTCGTGGTGTAGTTCGCCGCGCTTATCGCGCCCTGCAACCCGGGCGCATGACGAAACCAGCGCATTACGCCGCGCCCGTTCCTGGCTGCGCGTTCCTGCTGCGCGCATCGCATTGCGCCCGTTGAATCGGCACGGCGGAGACGGCACCGCCTGATAACATCGATCCTCATGTCGCAAGCGCCCAGCACCCCTGTCCAGTCGCGCCTCGAATTCGGTTTCATGGTGGCGGCACTGACCATCGGCCAGGGCTGCGGCACCCTGCTGACCGTCGCAATGCCAACGATCGCTCCGGCCGTTGCCGAGAGCTATGGCGTGCCGGTGTACATGATCGGCTACCAGGTCAGCCTGGTGTACCTGGGCGTGATGACGGGCCTGGTGTTCGGCGCCAATCTCAGCACGCGCTGGGGCGCCTGCCGCACCACCCAGGCGGGCCTTGCGCTGCAGGCAATCGGCATCCTCCTCGCCAGCACCCGCCAGATCGTGCTGCTGGCGCCCGCCTCGGCGTTCCTCGGCCTCGGCTACGCCCTGCTCACGCCGGCGTCCTCCCACCTGCTGCTGCGCTTCACGCCGGAGCACCGCCGCAACCTGGTGTTCTCGATCAAGCAGACCGGCGTGCCGCTCGGCGCGCTCGGCGCGGCGCTGACGGCGGCAGGGCTGACCCTGCTGTTCGGGTGGCAGGGCGCGCTGTGGACCTACGCCGTCCTCGTCCTCGGTGTCGTCGCCGCCATGCAGTGGCGGCGCGAGCGCTGGGACGACGACCGCTACCCGAATGTACCCCTCGCCGCCAAGCCGCTCGCGGCGGTCGGCGTCATGTGGCGCATCCCCGCGCTGCGCCGATTGTCGATCGTCGGCGGGCTGCTGATCTGCGGCCAGATGTGCATGCAGAACTTCACCGTGGTCATGCTGTTCGAAGAACTGAAGATGCCGCTGGTGCAGGCCGGCCTGATTCTCAGCATCGCGCAGGTCGGCGGCGTGTCGGGCAGGCTGTTCTGGGGCTGGATGGCGGACCGCTCGCGCGACTGCATCCAGGTCATGATGCTGCTGGCGGGCATTCTGCTGTGCGTCGCGCTGGCCACCGCCACACTCGGGCCGGGCTGGCCGCTATCGGCGATCGCGGTGCTGTTTTTCCTGTTCGGCGCCACCGCGAGCGGCTGGCACGGCGCCTACCTGAGCGAAGCCGCGCGCCTCTCGCCACCCGGGCAGGTCAGCATGGCGACCAGCGGGTCTCTGCTGTTGAATAACACTGCTGCCATGGTGACCCCGCTGATCTTCGCCGGCATCTACACCGGCATCCACAGCTATGCCTACACCTTCGGCGTGCTGGGCCTGCCCGCCCTGGCATCGATGCTGCTGCTGTGGGGCGCGCGCCATGCGACGACAGGCGCGAGGTCCGCAACGCCCTGAAGCCTCCCCCGGCGGCGCGCCCGGGCGCTGACCGCTGCTGCAGGCCCGCCAGCATCGCGACCGGCGCTATCCCCGCCGTGAGGGCTTGCCCTTTCTGGCCGCGCTGGCCGCTTGCGCCTTGAGCAGGGCAGAAGCCTGTTTCTCCACCCGCGTGCCCTCGAAGAATCGCGGATTGGCCTCGCCGTAGAAGGTCACCGGGTTGGTGAACATGAAGTCCCGGAAATCGGCATCGGTGATCAGACCATGCTCGACAAGTTCGTAGGCCTCGGGCAGCACACCGGCCATTTCCTGCACGTCAAAATGCCCGACATCTGACCCGAACAGCGCGCGCACCCTGGCGCCGCCGGGGTTGTGCCTGCGGCTGAAGGCCCAGGCATTCATCGGGTCATCGGCCTCGCAGCCGAAGTAGAAGTTGTCGACAAACAGCGCGTTGACGTCTTCGCGGGACTTGATCCGGCAGGCGGCAAAATCATCGAGATCCCTGTTGCCGCTGGTGAGGAAGGCGCCCTTGATGGTGGTGACGGTGTCATAAACCGCATCGGGCTCCGCGAGCGCCTGCGCGATGCGCGGATCGCCGTAGTGCCTGGCCAGCGCGACCAGCTCGCGGCGCTTGACGTTCTTCGGGTTGTTCTCGGCCAGCGACCTTGCGTTGCGCTTCTCCCAATGGCCGTTGATGTCGGCCAGCAGCTGGCAGGCATAGCCGACGCCGCCCTCGAGGAAGCCGAACTTGAGCGAGGGGAAGCGCCGCGTCACGCCGCCAATGTAGAGCCCCTTGCACACCGCCTCGCAGGCGGCGGCAAAGTGGCCGATGTGGTTGTAGACGAAGTTGGTCGGCGAGGAGCGCGTGCCGATGCCGCGCGTGCCGGTATGGAAGGTAGGTGACACACCCAGCTCGACGCATTTCTTCCACACCGGGTCATAGTCGTGGGCGCTGTCGATGCCCAGCATGTCGTACCAGACACCCCCCGCCGAGCTGTCGCGCAGGTCCGGGTGGCTGGGGTTGGGCCCTTCGCCACCGACGCGGCGCGGGATCAGGCTGCCCAGGCAGGCGACCTTCAACCCCAGCGTCTTCACCGCGTATTCCAGCTCGGCAATCGCCTCCTCGGGCGTGGCCATGGGGATCATGGCTGCCGGCGTCAGCCGGTCAGCGTAGGGCGCGAAGTACTCGGCGCTGAACGTGTTGAAGGTGCGGCAGGTGTGCGCGCGCAGACTGTCATCCGGGATGCGCGCCGTGGCTATGCCCGAAGAGGGATAGAGCACCGAGAAATCCAGTCCGAATTCGTCCATGCGCTCATGCATGAGCCGGGGCATCATGGCCGTGGCGCGGTCACGCGTGTTCTTCGCGGGCTGGGTGAACCAAGGTCCCATGGTGACGCGCCTCTGCAGGCGCTCGGCGGGCGTCATGAGGAGGTTCTTTTCGCTCAGCGCGGCGAAGAAGGTGAAGCCCTCCAGGGCGAGATCGCCGCCGATGCGTCGCATCTCCTCGCGCACCAGCGGGCCGAATTCGATCCAGTGGCCATCGGCATCGATGACCGGATGCCTCAGGCGGGCGTGGATCTTCTCCGCGGTAAGGCGCGATCCCTTGCTCATGCGTCCTCCTCGAATGCGAATGGCCATCGGCTGGCGGCGTACACGGTACGTTGGGCGAGAGTAGCGAGCGCCCTCCGCTATTATCAATCAGGAGACCATGCCCGCGGGCGCCCTTGCGTCGTGGTGCATGGACAACCAGGCGCGGGAATACGCAAAGGATCATTGACTTCCATGGGGTGCGCGACGCATCCTTCGCCACCATGAGCCGTACGAGATGAAGGAAGGAGCAGGCATGCAACGCAGTGAATTCGATGTCGTGGTGGTGGGCGCGGGTCCCGGCGGCATGAGCGCCGCGGTGGCGGCAGCCGACCACGGCGCCTCGGTGGTCGTCCTCGAGGCACTGGACGAGATCGGCGGCAACGCCTCGTGGTCGACCGATACCTTGCCTTCTGCCGCTTCGACATGCAGGACGCGCGCGGCCTCGAGGACAGCGAAGAGCGCTTCCTCGCCGATGCGCGCGACGAAGTGGAGCGCCAGCGCGAACTCTACGGCATCGTCTGGGACGAAGCGCTCACGCGCCTGTATGCCGCACGCTCGGGGGCGGCCTACCGCTTCCTGCGCCAGTACGGCGTCAGCTTCGAGCGCCTGATCGAGCGGCCACTGCAGCACACCGTGCACCGCATGGCCAAGCTCGACGACACCTTCGCGCTGCGTCCGGCCTTCCGGAAGGCCTTCGACGAGCGCGGCGTCACCGTGCACCTGCAGACCCGCGGCAGGCAGCTCGTGACGGAGGGCGGGCGCGTGACCGGCATCAACGCCGAGGACGCCGCTGGGGGCCAGCGGCACTACGTGGCGCGGCGCGGCGTGGTGCTCACCACCGGCGGCTACCAGGCCGGCGCCAAGCTGCGCCGCCGCTACCAGCCCGAGCACCTCGCGCTGACGCCCTATCTCGGCGTGTCCACCTGCCGCGGCGACGGCCACCTGATGGGCCAGTCGGTGGGTGGCGACCTCATCAACATGACCATGGTGCCGCCGCTGGTCATGGTGGCCTCGGCCTTCGTCGAGGACGCCATCGCGGTCAACCTCGCGGGTGAGCGCTTCCACGACGAGGCCGGTCCCTACGACCAGCGCGTACACGCGCTGCTGCGCCAGGACAAGCGCGAGGCGTATTACATCTTCGACGATGCGACCATGCAAAAGTCCCGCCACCTCGTCGAGCAGATGCCGGCCGAAGCCATCAGCGCCACCAGCCTGGCCGAACTCGCGCGCGGGCTCGGCTGCCCGGCGGCAAACCTGGAGAAATCCGTCGCCGACTGGAACGCCTTCCTCGCCACCGCGGGTGGGAAGGACCCGGGATTCGGCCGCGTGGTCATGCCGGCCGGCCGCCGTGGCATCACCGCCGGCCCCTTCCACGCGACGCGCATGGTGGTGGGCGTCAACTTTCCCGCCGGCGGCTTCCGCACCACGCAATCGATGGCGGTGATCGACGTCTTCGGGCAGCCGATTCCCGGACTGTATGCCGCCGGCGACACGGTCGGCGGCGTCAACCCCTGCCTCGGCCTCGGCGGCATCCACATTTCCTCGGCGATGACGCTGGGCTTCGTGGCCGGCGAAGCGGCCGCCAGGCGCGAGACCGGCGCGGTGCACGCGCTGGCGGAGTCCGGCGAAATGCCGGCGCCGCGCGCGACGCAGAAGATGGCCATCGTGCACCTGCCGAAGGAGTAGGCGCGCGTGCCCGGAGGGTTCCCCCGCCGGGCGGATGACATGGCTCGCCACGCCCGCGCAGCCACCGCCGCCTGCCTTCGGTTTCCGGCGCCATGACAGCCCGGAACAGCAGGGCCACTCTGTTAGTATTCATTCCATAAAGCTAATACTGTGGATCACATTACTTCTGAATTGTCAGTATGACTGGATCCATCGGGGTCGGCTCCGAAGGGGCCTGCCACGACGCGGTACAGCGGCCCCTGCGGGTCGCGTTCGGATGCCACCAGCACGAAGTCCCGCACCGTCCAGTCGATGCGCCTGAAGCACATCGCCTGGCGTGGCGCGCGCGCATCGCGCAGCAGCGTGATATGCGGCACGAAGGCCTTACGATCGAAGGCGACGCCGGCGGCAAGCAACGCCGCGCGCAGGTCCGCCACCAGAGCGGATAGCGCCGGGGGGGTTGCGCAGCCGGCCCAGACGATGCCGCGCCCGCGCCCCTGCCCGAAGTGGCCACCGCGGTCGATTCCAAGCCTGCAGGGCGCCATGCGCACGCGCGAAGCCGCGGCGACGGCGGCGGACAGCTGCGCGGCATCCGTTGCGCCGAGGAACGCCAGGGTCAGGTGCAGGTTGCGGGCCTGCATCATGCGGCCGCCGCATTCATCCACTGCCTGCGCCGCGACGGCAGCCAGCGCCCGCCGCGCGGCGGCGCCCGGCTACAGGGCAAAGAACAGGCGCTGCGCAGTGCGGCTCGGTGCGGCGTCGATCACGGCAGCGGAGGCAGCGGGGATGGCGGGCAATGACGGCCAGCAGCGTTACGGCTCAAGGGCCAATGCGCTGGCCCGGGATCAGGACCGGCGCGCGGGATTCTTCGACACCGGTGTGGCACACAGCAGCGCCACGGCCTCAGCCGCGATGCCCTCGCCGCGCCCGGTGAAGCCGAGTCGCTCGGTGGTCTTGGCCTTGATGTTCACCGCGCGCGGCGCGATGCCGAGGTCGGCCGCAATGTTGGCCGCCATCTGCTCCGCATGCGGCGACATCCTCGGCGCCTGCGCGATGATGGTGGCGTCGATGTTGATTACGGCGTAGTTCGCACCCGCCACCTTCGCTGCGACCGCGCGCAGCAGAACGCGGCTGTCGGCGCCCTTGTAGCGCGGGTCGGTGTCGGGGAAATGCCGGCCGATGTCGCCGAGGCCAGCTGCGCCCAGCAGCGCGTCGCAGATGGCGTGCAGCAGCACGTCGGCATCCGAACGGCCGTCCAGCCCCTTGTCGTGGGGAATGTCGACGCCGCCGATGATCAGCCTGCGCCCGCCCACCAGTGCGTGCACATCGAAGCCCTGCCCCACGCGCATGTCGATCATCGTTGCCGTTCCTCCGTGGTTGTCCGGTCCCGGCGCACTAGAGGCGCCCCGCGGCCTGCAGGATAAGCGCCGCCAGCGCAAGGTCCGGCGCGTGGGTCACCTTGATGTTGCGCGAACTGCCCTGCACCAGCCGCGGCCTGAGGCCGAGCGTTTCCGCAGCCGATGCCTCGTCGGTGGCGAGCGGCGCGCCGCGCAACGCGTCGAGCAGCACGCCGTGGCGGAACATCTGCGGCGTCTGCGCCTGCCACAGCCCGGCGCGCGGCAGCGTGGAGTCGATCCACCGGTCGTCGCCCGCCCTGCCCGCCGCGTCCGAGGGCGTTGCGCGCTTGAGCGTATCGGCCACGGGGAGCGCAAGGATGCCGCCGCCTTCGTGCCCGCGCTCGGCGTCGCCGCGCACCGCATCGATCAGCCGGCGCAGTTCCTCCTGTGCCAGGCAGGGCCGCGCCGCGTCGTGCACCAGCATCCAGTCGCCGGTCTCGACGATGCTCGACGCCGCCACAAGGCCGTTGAGCACGCTGTCGCGGCGCGTGGCGCCGCCGCAGTACAGCGTCGCCACGCGCGGCGCGCGCGACCCGAGGTCGAGCGTGCGGAACTGCTCATCGGCGGGCGCGAGCACCACGAACACCAGTTCGATCTCCGGCGCGGCCAGCAAGGCGTCGATGCTGTGCAGGAGCATGGGCAGCGCGCCGGGCGCTGCCCCGCCTCCCGTCGGCACAAGTGGCTGGTATTGCTTTGGCAGGCCGGCTGCAGCGCCAAAGCGCTCACCGCTGCCGGCGGCGGGAATCAGGCCAAACATACTGGAATACACGCGATGCCCCGGAAGGTGGTCCAACTCGTGGAACGCTGCAGGCCGGGCCCGGATATGCCGATGGGAAAACCCCGGAAAATCCCCGCTCCCCGACCGTTCCGCGTGTGCGGCGACCGTATAATTATAACCGTCCCCGCGTCACTCCCGGCCCGTGAAGACACGAGCGCACCGCCGCCTGGCAGCACGCGCGAACCCCTTCAGTATGGCCGCGCAGCCCGATCGCGGGTTTTGGCGTTTCTGCCTGTCGTTTCTGCCCGTCGCTTGTGCCCGTCATGTGTGCCTGTGCTCTGCGCCGGCAGCACCTGGCCCGCCATACGCCGCGCCCATTGATGATTGCCGATGATTTCGTGAACGCGCCCGACACCCCGACCGAAGGCCTGGAACCCGCGCCCGGTGCCAGCGCTGCGCTGCCTGGCTCGAGCGACGCCCTGGCCGTCGCGCGCCTCGCACGCATGGCGCGGCCGAACGCGGGCGCCACCCCGCTGATGGTGATCTGCGCCCGTCCGACCGATGCCCAGCGCCTGCAGGAAGAGGCCGGGTGGATCGATCCCGCGCTGCGCGTGACGCTGTTTCCCGACTGGGAGACGCTGCCCTACGACGGCTTCTCTCCCCACGGCGACCTGATCTCGGAGCGGCTGGCGACGCTGCATCGCATCCGGCAGCGCGAATTCGACGTGCTGATCGTCCCGGCGACCACGGCGCTGACGCGCGTGGCGCCGCCGGCTTTCCTTGCCGCCTACACGTTCTTCCTCAAGCAGGGAGAGCCACTCTCCATCGACCGTCTGCGTGCGCAATTGACGCTCGGCGGCTATTCGCACGTCTCGCAGGTGGTGGCGCCGGGCGAGTACTGCGTGCGCGGCGGCCTCGTCGACCTGTTCCCCATGGGCAGCTCACTGCCCTTCCGCATCGAATTGATGGACCAGGACATTGAGTCGATCCGCACCTTCGATGCGGACACGCAGCGCACCATCTACAAGGTCAACGACGTCAGGCTGCTGCCGGCACGCGAGTTCCCGACCGACGACAACGCGCGCGCGCAGTTCCGCGCGCGCTTTCGCGAGGCCTTTGAAGGCGACCCCTCGAAGAGCAACATCTACAAGGATGTCTCCAACGGCATCACGCCACCCGGCATCGAGTACTTCCTGCCCCTCTTCTTCGACGAAGTGGCAACGCTGTTCGACTACCTGCCCGCGGGCACGCGCATCGCGCTGCACGGCGACATCCAGGCCGAGATCACCGAATTCTGGCGCGACACGCAGTCGCGCTACCGGCTGCTGTCGGGCGACCGCACCCGCCCGGTGCTGCCTCCCGATGCGCTCTACCTCGGCGCGGAGGCGTTCTTCCTCGAGGCGCGCCGCTTCGAGCGGCTGGCGCTGGATGGCAGCACGCTGCGCGCCTTCGGCATCCCCGAAGTCTCAGTCGAGCGCCGCGCCGCCGACCCGCTGCATCGCCTGAAGGCCTTCCTTGCCGTGCAGGGCAGCGCGCAGGCGCGCCAACCGGCGCACGATGCGGCGGCCGGCGCCGCCATGCCGCGGCGCGTGCTGCTGCTTGCCGAGAGTGCCGGCCGCCGC
>VGIE01000069.1 GCA_016867955.1 Betaproteobacteria bacterium | reverse complement strand
GTGAAGCTTGCCGGCCTGGGCGGGGCGGAGAGGAAATTCCCGTATCAGCTCTCCGGCGGCATGCGCCGGCGCACGGCGTTTCTCGCCTCGGTGGCGCCGCACCCGCGTACGCTGCTGCTCGATGAGCCGTTCTCCGCGCTGGACGAGCCCACGCGCATCGGCATCCACCAGGACATCTTCAACATCGTCAAGCGCGAGGGCATCACGGTGTTGCTGATCACGCATGACCTGGGCGAGGCGATTTCGCTCTCTGACCAGGTGCTGGTACTCACGTCGCAACCGGCATCGGTGTTCAGCCGTTTCGACATTCCGTTCGGGGACGAGCGCAATTTTCTCGAGTTGCGCGAGAACCCGCGGTTCCTTGATCTGTACGGCCATGTCTGGGAGCAGCTCGCCGTGCAGATCCAGCGCAGTCGCGCCGCGGCGGCCGAGAGCGTGCGATGAGTGATTCGCCAAGGCCGAAGGCGACAGCAGCGAAGGGCAGCCGCGTCGCCGTATGGGGGGCGCAGGTCGCGATTACCGTGGTGTTCCTGCTGGCCTGGCAGTACCTGCCCCAGATCCCGGTGCTCAAGGCCATGGGGCACCTGTTCGACCCGTATTTCGTGAGCTCGCCCGTGCGTGTCTCGCGGGAACTCTACAACCTCGCCACCGGCAGGGAGAATTCACCGCTCATCTGGGGTTACATCTGGAATACCGTCTACGCGTCGCTGCTCGGCACGTTGATCGGCATGGTGCTCGGCGCAGCCGCCGGGCTGGTGCTCAGCAATTTCCAGTTTCTCAGCCAGGTCATGCGCCCCTTCGTGATCGGTTTCAACGCCGTTCCGCGAATCGCGCTGGTGCCGATCATCGTCATCTTGTCCGGTCCCACGCTCGCCTCCTGCGTGATCATTTCCGTGCTGGTGGTGTTCTTCGTCGCGTTCTTCAATGCCTATGAGGGCGGCACCTCGGTGAAGCAGGAACTCATCCAGAACGCCAAGCTCCTGGGGGCAAGCGAGTGGCGCGTGCTCAGGGTCATCCGCATGCCCTTCGTACTGGCCTGGACGCTTGCCTGCCTGCCGCTGTCGGTGACCTTCGCCGTCATATCCGTGGTCACCGCGGAGATACTCACCGGCGTGCCGGGCATGGGCGCGCTGCTGGGGACCGCAGCGGTCACCGGCAACGCCGCGCTGACGTTTGCCGTGGTGATCGCGCTCGCGGTCGTGGGCATCGCCATCACGCTGGCGGCCGATGCCATCCGCGCCCGCGTGCTGCACTGGTGGGCGCAGTAGGCCACCATGCATGCCGCCACGGCGGGGGCCACGCCGGGCGCCGCATTCCCCGTGAAGGAGGAACCCTGCCCATGATCCGCCTTTCCGTCATTGCAGCTGCGCTGCCCCTGCTGACCGGTACCCCGCACGCCATTGCCCAAGCCTTCCCGGTCAAGCCGATCCGCATGCTCGTGGCGTTCCCGCCCGGCGGCATCGTCGACCTGGAAGGCCGGGCGGTGGCGAAGATCATGGAGGACAAGCTCGGCGTGTCGGTGGTGGTGGAGAACCGTCCCGGCGCCGGCGGACTCATCGGCACGCGCGCGCTGGCTGCCGCCGCACCCGATGGCTACACCCTGGGCACCATCGTGCCGTCCACGGCGAGCGCGGCGTTCCAGAAGGAGAACGCGCTCGACGTGTTCACGGCGCTGACGCCCATCGGTTCGCTCTACATCGGGCCGCTGGCGCTGTCCACCAACGCGCAGACGCCGGCGCGCACGGTGAAGGAGTTCATCGACTACGGCAAGGCCAACCCGGGCAAGCTCAACATCGGCGTGTCTTCGGGCCCCGCGGCCATGGCCGGTGCCGTATTCGCGGCGCTGGCGGGCATCAAGATTGAGGTCATCGAGTACAACGGCGCGGCGCCGGCCATGACCGCGCTGCTGGGCAACCAGGTGCAGGCCAATTTCGGCGCCATCTCGCAGTTCACCCCGCACCTGGAGAGCGGCAAGGTGGTGGCGCTGGCGGTCGGGGGCGACCAGCGCATGCCCGCCATTCCGAACGTGCCCACCATGGCCGAAATGGGGTTGCCGGGGGTGAAGTCCTATACCGTGCACGGCGTCATGGGGCCGGCCGGCCTGCCGCCCGCAGTGATGAGCCGGCTGCTGCCGGTGATGAAGGACGTGCAGTCCTCGCCCGAACTCGACAAGCTGCTGCGCACCTCGGGCAAGGTGCTGGCCGTCAGCAACGAGGAGTTCACGCGCCTCGTGCGTGAGGAGATCGAGTTCTGGACCAAGGCCGCAGAACTGGTGGCGAAGAGCGGGCGGTAGTCGCGTCTTCGGTTTCCGGCAGGAGTGGCAGTGGAGCCTGCGTGGAGGATTCTGTTGACGCAAATGGAGAACGCCTGGCACTGGCCAGGCGTTTTCCATTTCACCAAGGAGTTGGTGTTCAGGACTCAGCGTCGGATGGAGCAGTTACTTTCCCAACCCGAGTTGCCGCATCATGTCCGCCATGTCTGCCCGGTGGAAGTCCCGGAATACCTGGCCGTCCCTGAATTCGAGTAACTCCATGGAGCGAATGTCGACTTCCCTTCCCGTGGCTGGCTTGCGGCCCAGGGGGCCGGTCATTGTCGCCTTCATCCGGTAGACGAATATGGCGGCGGGTCTTTCAGGGTGCATGTAGGGTCCATCCACGAATTCGTATCGGAGGTTTGGAAAGGCGGTCAGCAGAATCTTGGCCGCCTCGGTCCATGCCTTCTTTCCGACGATGGGGGCCGGGAACGATGAGTCGTCGATGGTGGCGTCGTCGGTGATCAACGACTGAATCCAGGCGATGTCCTGCCGGTTCCACGAGGCGAGAAACTGGTCGACGTACCAGCGTCTCGTGAGTTCTGCGTCCGTTCCGAGTTGCCTACAGTCTCCGTCGAATGCATTGGCCATGGCTGGTGCTCCGAATTTGTTGAAAGGGTCAACCCGTACGTCCCGTGAGGGGGGCGGGGATTGGGGGAATGCCCTGCTCGGCGGCGGCGCGCTGCTGCGCCTGCTGCGCGCGCAGGAACGCCGGGCGCGACTCAAGGCGTTGCCAATAGGCGTCGACGACTGGACTCATCTGCCCGCCAAGGCCCAGATGCCGGGCCAGGAGCAGGGCGTAGCCCACTGAAATGTCGGCGGCGGTGAATCGCTCGCTGGACAGCCACTGGCGCCTCCCAAGGTGGGAATCGAGGTTGCGCAGCCGGGCAAGAAACCACTTTTCATAGTCTTCAGCGACCTGCCGCTGCAGCCTCTCGGGCGGTTCGAATTGGCGATATCGCAACACCAGCGTCTGCGGGAAGGTTAGCGTGGCCTCACCGAAATGCAGGTAATTGAGATAGTCCGCGAATCCGGGCTCGTCGGCTTCAACGTTCATATTGCGCGGGCTGTGGCGCGCTGCGAGGTACTGGCAGATTGCCGCAGATTCGGTAAGGCGCGACTCGCCGTCGAGCAGCAGCGGAATGGTGCCCAGTGGATTGATGCCGCGATACGACTTGTGGAGCACGCGCGGCGGAAACCCGAGCATGTTCAGTCGATAGGGCAGCCCCAGTTCTTCGAGAGTCCACAGTGGGCGGAATGAGCGCGCGTCGATGCAGTGGTAGAGCTCGAACATGAGGATGGATCCCTCTACTTCTTGCGGTAGTCGGCTGCGCGCTTCTGCATGAAGGCCGCAATGCCCTCCGGCATTTCCCCGCCGGCATGAGCGGCGAGCATGCCCGAAAGCTCCGCATCAAGTTGCTGCGCCAGTGATGCGTCCAGCGAGTTCGACTACTACGATGGTCGAGGCATCTGGAGGTCCATGGGGATCAAGCGGCGGGGGTGATCTGACGGCGATCAGACAGATCCCGTCGCTCCGGGCTGGTTATTCCAGCTTGATGCCGGAGACCTTCAGCACCGGCGTCCAGGCCTTGATCTTGGCGCCGATGTGGGCGCCGAATTCCTCCGGCGTCGAGGAACGCCCGGCGAACATGCCGAAGCTCTCGTCGAGCTTGCGGCACACTTCCGGCCGCTTCAGCACGCCGGCGATGGCGCCGTCGAATGTCGCGATCACCTCGGCACGCGGCAGGCACCGCCGCCTTGTCCCGGAGGGGCCGGCACGGCCCCCATAACTCTGATCATAGTTTACGGCTAGAATCGGCGCAACCCGGCACCGGATCAATCAACAGGAGGAATGACGCATGAAGTTCGGCATCGTGGCCACCACCATCTGGGGCCGCAACGCGCCGCCGCAGCAGCAGATCAACGAGCACCGCGACATGGTGAGGGCGGCCGATGCGCTCGGCTTCGACGTCATTGTCGCGGGCCAGCACTACCTCGGTACCGAGCTTCGCTACTACCAGCCCATTCTGTACCTGCAGTGGCTCTCGCAGTTCGCCCCGCGCATGCAGGTGGCCACCGGCATCATCCTGCTGCCGCTGGTGCACCCGGTGGACATGGCCGAGCAGATGGCCACCTTTGACGTGCTCACCGGAGGTCGTTCGATCTTCGGTGTGGGCCTCGGCTACTCGCCGCACGAGTTCAAGGCCTTCGGCGTCACCAAGGGTTCGCGCGTGGAGCGCTTCGAGGAGAACCTCGAGCTCATCAAGGCGCTGTGGACGGGCGACGAGGTGAACTTCAAGGGCAAGCACGTGACGGTGGAGGGCGTGGTGCCCTCGGTGCTGCCGCTGCAGCGCCCGCGCCCTGCCATCTGGGTGGCGGGGCAGGTGGAGGCGGCCGTGCGGCGCGCCGCCCGCATGGGGGATGCGTGGTATTCGCCGCCCTTCCCCACGCACCAGGGCCTGGCGCGTCTGCGTCAGGTGTTCCTCGAGGAGCGCGAGCGCGTTGGCCTGCCGCTGGACGGCGACTTTCCGCTGCGCCGCGAGCTGGTGATTGCCGCGACGCGCGAGGAGGGCCGCAAACTGGCTGCCATGCGCAGCGCCGGCCGCTTCGACACCTACATCAAGTGGGGCCTGACCAGCGATCTCGACAAGGACGCCACCGGCTTCGGGTCGCAGGAGGCCGACGACATCGACGCGCGCTTCATCCACGGCACGCCCGAGCAGTGCGCCGAGGCGCTGGCCGGCCTGCGCGACACGCTCGGCATGACGCACTTCATGTTCAAGCCGCAATGGCCAGGCCTCCCACATGCCGAAGTGATGAAGCAGCTCGAACTCTTCGGCACGAAGGTCCTCCCGCTGCTGCGCAAGTAACCCTCCATCCCCACGACTTGATCATCCTTACTGGACTGACATGAGCCTGACCGCCAAGAGTGCCAACCCCGAGGAAATCGCCGCGCTGCGCGAAATGGTGCGCGACTTCGGCAAGAACGAGATCCGCCCGCGCGTCCGCGACATGGAGGCCACCGGCGAATTTCCGCGCGACATCTACCGCAAGCTCGGCGAACTGGGCGCCTTCGGTTGCATCGCCCCCGAGTCGCTGGGCGGCACCGGCGCCGGCTACGAGGCACTGGCCGCCGTGGCCGAGGAACTGGCCTGGGCCTATCCGCCCATCAGCGCGTGCATGAACATGCAGGCGGCCACGGTGCCGCTCACCATCGCCAACTGGGGGCGGCCGGACCTGGTCGAGAAGTTCGTGCCCGGACTGATCGAGGGAAGACTGCTCGGCTACTCCGCGCTCACCGAGCCCGATGGCGGCACGGACGTGCTGGGCGCCATGCGCACGCGCGCCGTGCGCGACGGCGACGACTACGTGCTGAACGGCGCCAAGATGTGGATTACCAACGCCAACGTGGCCGACGTCGGCATCGTCTACTGCAAGACCGACCCGGCGGCCAGGCACAAGGGCGTGTCGGCGTTCGTGGTCGAAACGAATACCCCGGGCTTCGCCGCCAAGCAGGTGAAGTGCCGCGTGCTGGGCAACCTCATGCCCACCAACGAACTGGCCTTCAAGGACATGCGCGTGCCGGCTGCCAACATGCTGGGCGCGGAGGGCGAAGGCTTCACGGTGGCCATGACGGCCATGGACTTTGGCCGGCTCGTCGTGGCGGCGCGCTCGCTCGGCCTTGCGCAGGCCTGCCTCGACGCGTCGCTCGAATACTGCAACGTGCGTACCGCCTTCGGCCAGAAGATCGGTTCCTTCCAGATGATCAAGCAGCAGCTTTCCAACATGGTGTGCGAGGTGGCCGCGGCGCGTGCCCTGGTGACCAATGCCGCGCGCATGTTCGACGCCGGCAATATCGCAACCCGCGAAAGCTCGATCGCCAAGTACTACGCGGCCGAGGTCTGCGTGCGCGCCGCCAACGCGGCGAGCGAGATCTTCGGCGGCTATTCGTTCTCGGACGAGCTGCCGATCGCCATCTACGTGAGTTATGCGCGGCTGTGGCACACCGGCGAGGGCTCGGCCAACCTGCAGCGTGTGCTGATCGCCGACGATGCCCTGGGCTGGAAGCGCATGGACCGCCACAAGGACGCCGTGGCCAAGGTCGTGGCGCGGAAGGCCTGAGGGGTCCGGATCGCTGTCCGAGCCGATGAGCCCGTATCCGCGGCCATGACGAGGCGTCTGGAGAAAGGCAGGTCCGCGAGGGCCCGCAAGACCGCCGGCGGACCGGCTGTGGCGGCCGGGCGCCCGACGGCGAAGGTCGCCGAAGTGGTGGCGCGCAACATCGCGCGGCGCATCGGCTCCGAGAAACTGGTGCCCGGCACGCAGCTCGAATCCGAGGCGCAGATGCTGGTGAAGTACGGCGTCGCGCGGGCCTCGCTGCGCGAAGCGCTGCGCATCCTCGAGGTGCACGGCCTCATCACCATCAAGGCCGGCCCGGGCGGCGGCGCGGTGGTGGCGGGCGTCTCTACGCGCGATTTCGGCCGCATGGCCACGCTGTACTTCCAGGCCGGCACCATGACTTTTCGCGAGCTGATCGAGGCGCGCCTCGTCATGGAGCCGGTGATGGCGCGCCTGGCAGCCGAGCGCTCGGACGCCGCTTTGATCGAGCGGCTGCTGGCCCTTTCCATTCCGCTGGAGAGCGACGAGGCGTACCTGCACACCAGCGCCGAGTTCCACCGGCTGGTGGCCTCGATGTCGGACAACCGCATCCTCAACCTGTTCAGCCATTCGCTGGAGGACATCTTCCACGACCGCGTCAGCGGCATGCTGTTCCCGGTGAGCCGGCGCGCCAAGGTGGTGGCGGTGCATGCCGCCATTGCCCGCGCCATTGCGCGCGGCGAGGCGGCGAAGGCCGAGCGCCTGATGCGCGAGCACATGCTCGAGTACGCGCGCTACGTCGAGCGCCGCCACCCGGCGCTGATGGACGAGGTGGTCGACTGGCGGTAGGGCGCAATGCGCATTGCGAAATGCGCAGGGAAACAGTGCGATGGGCACCGGATGGCGGGATGCGCCGCGCTATCCCGCCGTACGACGAGCATGATCAGATTATTCATGTAATGGCAATGCAGGAGCGTATCGATGTCTTTAGATGATAATAATGAACCCTGGGGAGCGGAGTGGACCCGCGTCGTCGATGTCATTGCCGTGGGCAGCGGTGCGGCCGCGCTGACGGCGGCCTGGGCGGCGGCGAAGGCGGGGTCAAGGGTGCTGGTGCTTGAGCAGGCGGCCTTCACCGGCGGCACCTCGGCCAAGTCGAGCACCACCATCTGGATTCCCAACAACCGCTTCATGCGCGCGCGCGGCGTGGCCGACCCGCGCGAGGACGCGCTGCGGTACATGGCGAAGTCGGGCTACCCGACGCGCTACAACCCCGATCATCCCACGCTCGGCCTGCCGGAGGACCGCGCGCCCGTCGGCCGCAGCCTGCGGCCGAAGGTGTGGCCGGGTCATCGTCGCGGCATCGACCCGGGGGAGGGGCAGATCTTCATCGACCGCCTTCAGGCGGCCTTCGAGAAGCTGGGTGGCCAAGTGCAGCTGAACAGCCGCGTCATGAACGCCATTCGCAATGACGCCGGCGACGTGGTCGGCCTGGAGGCGCGCGTCGGCCACCGCGCGGAGTTCATCGGCGCGCGCCAGGGCATCGTGTTCGGCACCGGCGGCTTCCTGCACAACGAGCCGATGGCGGCCGCGCACCTGCGCGGGCCGGTGCTGGGCGGGGCGGCGGTGGAGGGCAGCCGCGGCGACTTCGCGCGCATCGGCATGCAGCTGGGTGCGCAGCTCGGCAACATGACGCAGGCCTGGTGGTGCCAGTCGCTGGTCGAACTGGCGGCGAGGAACCGCGCCACCCAGCGCGACGTCTACGTGCCCTACGGCGACAGCATGTTCATGGTCAACCGCTACGGCGTGCACGCCCTGAACGAGAAGGCGCCGTACAACGAGCGCGGGCAGGTGCATTTCACCTGGGACGCCACGCGGCGCGAGTACCCCAACTACCTCATGTTCTGGGTCTTCGACGACGTCCTGCTCAACGGCCCGCTGGCCGACGACCCGCGCTATGCGCGCCATCGTTTTCCGACGCCGCCGCGCGGCGAGTTGCGCGAATACATCATCAGCGCGCCGGACTGGCCGGGGCTGGTGGCCGGCATCCGCGTACGCCTGGCGAAGTTCGCCGCGCACACCGGCGGCGTGACGCTGGCGCCGGAGTTCGAGGCCAACCTCGCTCACACGCTCGAACGCTTCAACGCCATGGCGACCGAGGGCCGCGACCTCGACTTCGGCCGTGGCGAGGCCGCCATCGACCGCTTCTGGTCGCAGGAAGCACGGCCCGGCGCCAGGGCCGGCTGGATGCACCCGCTGTCGGGGCAGGGGCCCTATTACTGCATCCTCCTTGGCCCGGGGGCGCTGGACACCAAGGGCGGCCCGGTCACGGACGAGCGCGCCCGTGTGCTGTCGGTGGATGGTGAGCCCATCGACGGCGTATATGCAGCGGGCAACTGCGCGGCCTCGCCGGCGGGCCAGGCCTACTGGGGTGCCGGCGGCACGGTGGGTGTGGCCATGACTTTCGGCTGGATCGCCGGCCGCCTAGAATCCCGCGCTTGG
>VGIE01000068.1 GCA_016867955.1 Betaproteobacteria bacterium | reverse complement strand
TTCCGCGACCACCGCGGCAAGTCGGCGCGCAGTTTCCCAAGCCGTTTTCCGCTGCTACGCCTGGACCGCATCTACACGCGCGGCTTCGTCGTGCAGCACACCGAGGTCCACCATGGCTTGCCCTGGTCGCGCATCTCCGACCACGCGGCTCTCAGTGCGCGGCTGGCGCTCGCATGAAACCGGACTGGACACCTGGCAACCGCCTGCAGCTGCTGTGCACTGGCAGCGAGTATTTCCCGGCCCTCGAGGCGGCCATCCGCGCCGCGCGGGTCGAGTTCCACCTCGAGACCTACATCTACGAGGACGACGATACCGGGCGGCGCATAACGGCGGCGCTGTGCGATGCGGCCGGCCGCGGCGTCGCCGTGCACGTGATGGTCGATGGCTTCGGCGCCAAGGACATGCACGACTTCCTCAAGCGGCAGCTGCGCGAGGCTGGGGTGCGGCTGCTGGTGTTCAGGCCGAAGATTTCGCCGCTCACGCTGAAGCGCGAGCGCCTGCGGCGGCTACACCGCAAGCTGGTGGTGGCCGACGCGAGTGTGGCCTTTGTCGGCGGCATCAACATCATCGACGACATGCACACGCCGGGCCAGATCCCGCCGCGCTACGACTATGCCGTCCGGATCGAGGGGCCGCTGGTGCCGGCGATCCATGACAGCATGCTGCGCCTGTGGAACAGCGTGGCCTGGGGGCACGGCAGCCCGGGCCTGATCCACCGCCCGGATATCGCGCCCGACGGCACGCCGCGCGGTACGCAGCGCGCCGCGCTGGTGGTGCGCGACAATTTCCGCCATCGCTCCGACATCGAGGACGTCTACCTTGCGGCAATCGACGCCGCGCGCGACGAGATCATCATCGCCAATGCCTATTTTTTCCCGGGGCGGCGCTTCCGGCAGGCGCTGGTGCGGGCCGCCGCTCGCGACGTGCGCGTGGTGCTGCTGCTGCAGGGACGCGTCGAGTACCTGCTGCTGCACCATGCCTCGCGCGCCCTGTACGGAACGCTGCTCGAGGCCGGTGTCGAGATCCACGAATACCACAAGAGCTTCCTGCACGCGAAGGTGGCGGTCATCGACGGCCATTGGGCCACGGTGGGCTCGTCGAACATCGACCCCTTCAGCCTGTTCCTGGCGCGCGAGGCGAACGTGGTGGTGGATGACCGCGGCTTTGCCGCCGAATTGCGCGTCTCGCTCCACCGCGCCATGGAAGAGGGCGCGCTGCACGTGGCGCGCGAGCACTGGTTTCGCCAGCCGCTGTGGAAGCGCCTGCCGATCTGGATCAGCTACGGCGTGGTTCGTTTCCTCATGGGCGTGGTCGGGTACGCTCGCGAACTCTAGCGACTGCCGTGGCAGGGCTTGATGGATATGATCAAGCTGGATAGCGAAGCCATACGCATATTACCTGGACATGATGAATATTATCAATCGTCAGCCCGCCCTGGATGCCGGGGAGGGGCCTTACGTGGTCGGGTAGTCGTGGTCGACGTGCATGGCCTCGAGAAAGCGCGACACCATGTTGTAGCAGCCGATGGTCAGCGTCAACTCGACGATGTCGCGCTCGTCGAAATGCCTGCGCAGCCAGGAGAAGCACGCGTCCGATACGCGCACGTTCCGCGTGCTCTCCTCGGTGAAGTCGATCACCGCGCGGTCGGCGGGGGCGAGGTCGGGCGCGCGCTCGCAGCGGCGCAGGGCGTCGATCTGCGACTGCGTGACGCCGGCCTTCAGCGCAAAGGGTGCGTGGGCGTTGAATTCGTAGTCGGCGTCGTTGATCGCCGCCACCATCATGATGGCCAGTTCCCGGTAGCGCCCGTCGAGCGCCGCCTGCTGGCGGATGGCGGTGAGGAAGTGCATGTAGCCATCGAACACCTGCGGGCTGTACATGATGAGCTTGTGGATGTTGCCGACCCAGCCGGCGCGCTCCTTGCGCACGCGGTCGGCCATCGGCCTGTAGGCGGGCAGGTCGATGTCGGGGTAGGGAATGCGTGCCATGGTGCGCCTCCGGCGAATGAGTGTATCGGTGCGGGGGAGTATAGCCGCGCGCCGGTCACTGCCATGCCGTTCAACCCATTGCACCGTCGATGGGGGCGACCCTACACTGCGCACATGACGCATATCGCGCCAGGAACCGGCGGCAGCCATGGATGACATCGTGCTGCGCGCCATGCAGCGCTGGCCCAATGTGCCCGACGTATTCGGCTGGCTGCGGCTGGACCGGCGCGGCCAATGGCTGTTGCGGCGCCAGCCTGCGGAGGGCGGAGCGCCGGCTGGCACCGCGGTATTCGAGCGCATCGGCAATGCGTCATTCAACGGCTTCATCTCGCGCAACTACCAGCCCGACCCGCGCGGACGCTGGTTCTTCCAGAACGGCCCGCAACGTGTCTTTGTCGGGCTGGATTGCACGCCCTGGGTGTTTCGGCTCGACGATGCCGCGCGTGGCTGGCTGGCGCATACCGGTGCACCGGCGGGCGCGCTGCGCCGGCTGCTCTTCGACGAAACCGGCGGCGTGCTGCTGGTGACGGACCTCGGTGTCGGCACCGTGGCGGACCGCGATCTTGGCGCGCTGCTCGAGCGGCTGCGGGCGGCCGGCGGGGCGGCGATCGATGCCGGGGAACTGTTATCCGGCCTGCGCGCGGGGCGGTCGCAGCACGTAGAATTGTCCGGTGTGCGCCTGGTGACGGAGCTTGTCGCCGCCGCCGGGCTGGCGGCGCGCTTCGGCTTCGACCCGGAGCCCGGATCTGCGGCCGCCGGCGTACCGCCGGCGGCCCCGAATGCCCTGAATGGAACAACATGAACATGTCCACCCTGAGACTGGTCGGCACCGGCGCGTTGCTGGCTGCGGGCGCGCTGCTCGGCGGCTGCGGCACCGAGAGGTTCGCCCGCCTGGCGTTCTGGATGAATGAACCCACCGAGCAGCAGTCGCCGCGGCTCGCGGGGGCAACGCAGTACACCTGCGACGGCAACAAGCGCCTGGCGGTGCGCTACGGCACGGCGGGACAGCCGGTGATGGTGATCTTCCCCGAGCGCGAGTTCCGGCTTGATCCGGCGCCCTCTGGCTCCGGCATCCGCTACACGAACGGCAGCACGCTGCTGATGAGCAAGGGCGACGAGGCCTCGCTGGAGGAGGCCGGCAGGCCGGTGCTGACCAACTGCAGGCGCGTGGTTGCCGAGAAATAGCAGCGGAGCGCCTGTCCGTGATTGCGCTCGCCATTGAATGAAGATGACACTGCATTGCGATTGCCACGGTTCGGGCGATGCGGCTACCATGTGCATGTACATGCGCGGGTCGTCAGCAGTCCCGTCCTGACCCGGACCAACTCTCCCCGGAGCCGAAAATGGATGTCGATTATTCAGCGGAAGCGCTGGCCTTCCGCGATGAAGTGTGCGCCTTCCTGCGCGACAACCTCCCCGGGGACCTGAGGCGCAAGGTCATCGAGCACCGGCACCTCAAGCGCGAGGATTACATGCGCTGGCAGGACATCCTCGCCGCTCGCGGCTGGCTGGCCGGTCATTGGCCGAAGGAATTCGGCGGGCAGGGCTGGAACCACGTTCAGGCGCACATCTTCGACGACGAGACGTCGGTGGCCGGAGCGCCGCGCGTGGTGCCCTTCGGCATCAACATGGTGGCGCCGGTGATCATGGCCTTCGGCACCCCGCGGCAGAAGGAGGTCTACCTCACCGGCATCCGCACCAACAAGCACTGGTGGTGCCAGGGCTACTCGGAGCCGGGCGCCGGGTCCGATCTCGCCTCGCTCAAGACCCGCGCCGAGCTCTCCGGCGACGGCACGCACTATGTCATCAACGGACAGAAGACCTGGACCACCATGGCGCATTGGGCCGACATGATGTTCTGCCTGGTGCGCACCGCCAGCGACGGGCGCAAGCAGGAGGGCATCTCCTTCCTGCTCATCGACATGAAGACGCCGGGCATCACCGTGCGGCCCTTCCTCACGCTGGACGAGGACCATTCGCTGAACGACGTGTTTTTCGACAACGTCCGCGTCCCGGTGGAGAACCGCGTCGGCGAGGAAGGCAAGGGCTGGACCTATGCCAAGTTCCTGCTCGGCTTCGAGCGCACCGTGGTGGCGGGCCTGGGCGGCTCCAAGCGCGAACTGGCCACGCTCAAGCGCATTGCCGCGACGGAGATGCGCAACGGGCGACCGCTGGCCGAGGACCCGCGCTTCGCCGCCAAGCTTGCGCTGGCGGAGATCGAGCTGATGGCGCTGGACATGACGGTGATGCGCGTGCTCTCTTCGCGCAGCAAGTCGCCGGGACCCGAGGCCTCCATCCTGAAGATCAAGGGCACGGTGCTGCAGCAGACGCTGACCGAGCTGATGATGGAGGCCGCCGGCCCCTATGCGTTGCCGTTTGTGCCCGAGGCCCAGGACAGCCTGGCCGATGGCGTGGGCCCGGCGCACGCCGCGCAGCTGGCGGCCACTTATTTCAACTGGCGCAAGGTGTCGATTTTCGGCGGTTCGAACGAGATCCAGAAGAACATCATCGCAAAGGCGGTGCTGGGCCTGTAGGCCCGGCACGCACCAACCCGGCGGAACCGGACATGGACCTGAGTTTCAACGACGACCAGAAGCAGTTGCAGGATGCACTCGCCAAGTTCATCGAGCGCGATTACGGATTCGATCGCCGCCGTGCCCATCAGCTGGCTGCCGAAGGCTTCAGCCGCGAGGCCTGGACGCAGTTCGCGGACATGGGCTTGCTCGCTCTGCCCTTCGCGGAGGCCGATGGCGGCCTGGGCGGCGGCGCCGCCGAAATGCTGGTGGTGATGACGGCAATCGGCAATGGCCTGATTGTCGAGCCCTACCTGGCCACCGTGGTGCTGGCGGGCGGCGCCATTGCGCGCGCGGGCAATGCCGCGCAAAGGCAGGAGCTGCTCGGCGCCATCGCCGGGGGCCGGCTGATTGCCGCTGTCGCGTTCGAGGAGCCCGGCGCACGCTACGATCTTGCGCAGGTCGCGACCACGGCGACGAAGAATGCTGGCGGTTATGTGATCAGCGGCAACAAGGCGGTGGTGCTGCATGGCGCGCAGGCCGACCGGCTGGTGGTGTCGGCGCGCACCGCGGGTGCGGCGGGCGATGCGAAGGGCATCAGTCTCTTCGTGATCGAGCGCGGCGCACCCGGGATGGCGGTACGTGACTATCGCACCATTGATGGCCTGCGTGCCGCCGACATCGCGTTCGACGGCGTGCGCGTGCCGGCCGCCAACCGGCTGGGCAATGGCGAATTCGAGGAAGGCGGCGCGTTCGCGGTGATCGACGCCGTCGCCGACGCAGGTGCCGCGGCCCTGTGTGCCGAGGCCGTCGGCGTGATGGAGTCGCTCAACCGCCAGACCCTCGAGTACATGAAGGGCCGCCAGCAGTTCGGCCAGCCCATCGGCGCCTTCCAGGTGTTGCAGCATCGCGCCGTGGATATGTTCATCCATGCCGAGCAGTCGAAGTCCATGGCCTACCTTGCCGCCATCAAGGCTCCCGTTGTCGATCGCGCGGATGCGACCAGCGCGAAGGAGCGCCGGCGCGCCGTGTCCGCGGCCAAGGTGCACATCGGCAACTCGGGCCGCGTGATCGCGCAGGAGGCCATCCAGCTGCATGGCGGCATGGGCATGACCAACGAGCTTGCCGCGTCCCACTACGCCAAGCGCCTCACCATGATCGACTTCGTGCTCGGTGACAGCGCCCACCACCTCGCGCGCTTCGAGGCAGCCTGAAATGGCAGCCAACCGGCAGGTGCTGCTCGCCAGCCGGCCCACCGGCTGGGTGGCGCCGGAGAACTTCCGCATCGTCGACGCGCCCGTGCCCTCTCCCGCGGAGGGCGAGGTGCTGGTGCGCAATCGCTTCCTGTCGCTCGACCCCTACATGCGTATCCGCATGGACGCGGTGAAGAGCTATGCCAAGTACACCGAGATCGGCGAGGTGATGGTGGGCGGCACCGTCGGCCAGGTGGTGGACTCGCGCTCGCCGCGCTACAAGCCCGGCGACTGGGTGTCCTGCATGGCGGGCTGGCAGCTCTACGGCTGCGTGGATGCGTCGCAGATCGCGCGCATCGATGCCAACCTGGCGCCGCCCTCCTGGTATCTCGGAGTGCTCGGCATGCCGGGCATCACCGCCTGGGTCGGGCTCATGGATATCGCTCAACCGAAAAAGGGGGAAACCGTGGTGGTGTCCGCCGCGGCGGGCGCGGTCGGCAGCGCCGTCGGGCAGCTCGCCCGAATTGCCGGCTGCCGCGTCGTCGGCATCGCGGGCGGCGCGGCCAAGTGCGGGCACGTGGTCGAGGCGCTCGGCTTCGACGCCTGTATCGACTACAAGGCCGGCTCCCTGCGCAGGGCCGTGGCCGCCGCCGCGCCCGATGGCGTGGACATCTACTTCGACAATGTGGGCGGTGAGACACTGGACGCGCTGCTGCCGCTGATGAACGACTTTTCGCGCATCCCGCTGTGCGGTCTGGTATCGCAGTACAACGCCACCGAGGCCTATGGCCTGAAGAACATCCGCTACGTGCTTACCAGCCGCATCCGCATGCAGGGCTTCATCGTCTCCGACCGCATGGAGCTGTGGAAGCCGGCGTTCTCAGACCTGGCGCGCCACGTGAAGGACGGCACGCTGAAATACCGCGAAAGCGTCGCGCAGGGCATCGATGCTGCGCCGGCAGCCTTCATCGGCATGCTCAGGGGCGAGAATCTCGGCAAGCAGGTGGTTGCACTGTGAACGCAAGACACGAAAGGGGCGATCATGAGTGACGAGCAAGGCAAGCCGGTGTACGTCGGGTTCTGGAAGCGCGTGGCAGCATCGCTCATCGATAACCTCGCGGTGTTCGCGGTGATACTGCCGGTCCTTGTCGCGGTCCACGGCACCAGCTATTTCAGCAAGGCGAAGGGGGGCCTCGCCGGGCCGGTGGACTTTCTCCTGCAGGTTGTCTTCCCGGCGGTGGCGGTGATCCTGTTCTGGAAGTTCCGCGGGGCGACGCCCGGCAAGATGCTGGTCTCGGCGCGCGTCGTCGATGCCAAGACGCTGGGGCCGCTGTCCAGCGGACAGGCCATTGGCCGCTACTTCGCCTATTTCGTCTCCATCCTGCCGCTGATGCTGGGCTTTCTCTGGGTCGCGTTCGACAAACGCAAGCAGGGATTCCATGACAAGCTGGCGGGAACCGTCGTGATCGAGGTGGAAGACGACGAATGAGGGATGAGTGAGCAGCGGCGCCGCCCCGGCAGACCGGGAATGAAGCAACCATGGAGAGTCCGATGATCGACGTCTACACCTGGCCCACGCCCAACGGCCACAAGGTCCACATCATGCTCGAGGAAACCGGCCTGCCCTACCGGGTGCATGCCGTCAACATCGGCGCGGGCGACCAGTTCAAGCCCGAGTTCCTCAGGATCAGCCCGAACAACAAGATCCCGGCCATCGTCGATTCCGACGGCCCCGGCGGCAAGCCCATGTCGATGTTCGAGTCGGGCGCCATCCTGTTCTACCTCGCCTCCAGGACCGGCATGCTGCTGCCCGAGGACATCCGCGATCGCTGGGCCACGCTGCAGTGGACCATGTTCCAGATGGGGCACATCGGCCCCATGCTCGGGCAGGCGCACCACTTCATCGGCTATGCCCCTGAAAAACTGCCATACGCCATCGACCGCTATTCCAAGGAAGCCAACCGCCTCTATGGCGTGCTCGACCGGCGCCTGGCCGAATCCGAGTACGTGGCCTGCGGCGCGTACACCATCGCCGACATCGCCATCATGCCGTGGCTGCGCACCGCGGCGCGCCAGAACGTCAACATCGATGAGTACCCGCACGTGAAACGCTGGTTCGACGCCATCAACGCGCGCCCCGCCGTGCAGCGCGGCCTCGCGGTATTGTCGGATGTGCGCCGCCCGCCGCCGAACGACCCGAAGTGGCGCGAGAACCTGTTCGGCAACGCGCAGTTCCAGAAGCGCTGAGCGCGCCTGCCCCAGCCAAGCCCGCCATCCCGACCCACGCCGCCGCAGAGGAGTCCCGCCATGCGCGCACCGCAACTGACCCCCGCGCAACAGGCCCAGCTCGATCACATGGTGCGCGACCTGAAGATCGACGGCTACGACGACTACCACGTGCGGCCCATCGACGCGAGCAGGGACAGCGGCCTGCATGTGCAGGGCTGGCAGGGCCGCTTCATGATGCTCGCGGGCCGCGTGCGGCTGGAGATCGCCGGCCACACCTTCAACTACGCCGAGGGCGAGGCGTACCAGGTGCCGCCCGACACCAGCCACCGCGAAGTGTTCGGCACCGGGCCGAACGTCCTCGTCATCGCGCGAAAATACACGGACAAGCCGCTGCCGGAAGTGAATGCGGAGTTCACGGTAGTGAAGCTGCGCTGAGGTGGTGACACCTGAGAATGCTGTCAGGAAAAACGAAAGTGCCGCTTCAGCAGTGTCAGCACTGTATGAATGCTGACAGCTGCGGTTTAACGGGGGATGGCGATTCGGTAAGCTGCTGAATCGCTTGCGGAATGAATATTGGCCTTCCCGTTTAACCGGCGGCCGCGAAATCTTCACGTCGCCAAATTGCGGGGTTTCACGGAGAATGTCAGGAATCCAATCCGCCAAGGCATTGATTCCAAGTGGACTCCTTTCAATCACGCCGGCTTTGCTTCCTGTTTAACCGGCTTTTCTGCTGACTATTGAACGTTAGAGCGCATATGAACGCCCACACCCTCGTTTATTGCTTCGCGGTGGTCACTGCAATTGGCAGTTTCACACCGTACCCGTCGTATGCTCAATCACTTGAGGAGCGCGTACAACAGCTTGAACGCAGAGTGCAGCAGCTTGAATCGAAAGAAAAGGTAGCTCGGGAAGCGGCTGCGCCGACTCAAGGTGGTGGCGATGGATGGCGCAACCAGACGAACTGGAGAACCTTGAGACGGGGCATGTCCCAGGACGAGGTACGCCGCGTCTTGGGAGAGCCTTCCAGAATTGACGCCGGGCCCATAACTTTTTGG
>VGIE01000067.1 GCA_016867955.1 Betaproteobacteria bacterium | reverse complement strand
CTACGCCGCGATGTCAGTCTGCGCTTTGTATCGCTCTATCGTGAATTGATCGATTCCTCGACTGCGTGTTAGGATCGAGTGGTGCTAAAGGAGGGCAACCGACTCACAACCTTGTCCCACTGGGCGCGCCGCGGCGACCAGATCGCATCGTGTGTGGATGTCGGCGGTAGCTGCTGGTTCCGCCAGCAGGCGGCGCTGCTGCAGCAGGCCCTGTCAGATCGCCGCTACGGCAGCGTGGTCGAGATCGGCGCCTATCCCGGCTATGCGCTCCATTGGCTCTGCCGCACCATCGGACTGCGCGGGACGGCGATCGAGTACGTGCCTTCGCAGGCGCGGTCGCTGGCACGGGCGTTCCCCTCCGTGGAGGTCCTCGAGGGCGATTTCCTCTCCCCGGCGACCTTCGCGTCCGGGCGCACCTGGGATGTTGTGTTCAGCCTCGGCTTGGTGGAGCATTGGTCGGACCTCCACGTCCCGCTTGCCCGTCACGTCGAAATGACCGCCCCCGGTGGGACCTGCATTGTAGGGATTCCGCTCCACGACGGGCTCTACGGGCGCATCATGCGTGCCCTCGACCCCGCGCTGCATGCACAGCACGGTTGCTATTCGGTCGCTGCATTGCGTGTTGCCTTCGTCGAGGCCGCAGGATCAGGCTGGAAGATCGAGACCTGTCGCGCGATCGAGGGGATGGGGTTCTGGAACTGCGGGCTCGGTGAGTGGGTCGGTCGTCGTGGTCCCACGGCCCGCGCGTTCGGCCACAAGGCCTTGGGCGCCTGGCACCGCACTGTCACCCGGCTGCCTGTGCCCTCCGCACTCCGCCCGAACGCGATCCTGGTCGCTCGACGGGCGTGAGTCAAGGCACTGGCTTGGCGCCGGGGCCTTGCCCCAGGATCGACCTCGCCGATACCCGTGCCATCACGGCGTAGGCGCAGATGCCGGCGCCCGAAGCGATGGCAAGACCGATCGGTCCCCGGTCCGAGGCGAGCAGCACGATCAGGAGCGCCTCGACGGCGATGCCCACGCACGTCACCGCCGCGAGTCGGGTGTGCATGCCGCGGAGGGTCAGGAGTGCCGGAGCGGGGCCAAGTCCCCCGGTCACCAGCCGCGCCCCGAGCAGTATCCAGAGTGGCGTCACTGCCATCTGGTACGTGGCGGGCACGTTGTCTGGCATGAGCGCCACTGCCGCCTCACAGGCAAGCATCGTCGCCAGCGTCAGCATGGTCGCTCCGATCGAGACGATGCGCGTCAGGCGCCTCACTTCGGCCGGCGTCTGGCCACGCAGCGACCGCGCGACGGATGTGGCATGGAAGTCGAAGATCGCGCCGTGGAGCATCGCGAGCGCACCGGCGATGCGCCCAGCGATTCCGAGCGGCGCGATTTCCTCCGCTGAGACAAACCGCGAGCCGAGCAGCACCTCGAGCGACGAGAGCAGCGTGAACAGGACCGCATTCGCGGACGCGCTGGTGATGAAGCGGCTGAGCAGGGCGCCCATCGCGGCCGGCACCCGCCGGTGTGCGCAAGCCCGCACGGGCATGCGCGCAAGGAGCGCGACCCCATGCACCGCCGCGGCCATCGCGGTCGCTGCCGCGAGCCCTGGCCCAGACATGTGCCCCGTCACGTACAGGGCCGCGATGCCCGCAGCCTGCACGGGCAGTCGCAAGAACAGTTCAAATGCTTGGTTGGCGGGGGCCTGCCCGCGGGCGATCGTGAACCCGCTGGCTGCGGATGCGAGCGTCATCGCGAGCGTCAGCGCCGTGCCGGCGGCGACTCCCCACGCGGAGACATCCGGGTTGAACCAGATTGCTGCAGCAACCAGTGCGGCCCCCACGAGGGACCGGCGAAGTGCCGAGGCGATCAGGAGGCGAATGACTGGCCCCTCCCATGCATTCCCAGGTGCGACGAGATGCGCAACACGGAGTGCTCCCTGAAGTGCGCCGCCGGCACACAGAGTGGCGCCTACCATTGCGTGTGCCGTGATGATGACGAGCTCCCCGAACTCGGCGGGCGCACAGATCCAGCCGATCGCCAAGGTCAGCATGGCCTGCAATCCGATCGACGCGACTCGCATGCTCACGTGGCCGGCCAGCGTCAGCAGTTGTCGGCTTCGCGTCGCGTCGTTCATGGCGGGGTGTTCGATGGTAGTGGCGTTCCGCGGATATACTTGGCTGATGTGTGGCATCGCTGGTTTCGTCGACCAATCAGGACGACTTAGGGATCCGCACCGGGCGCTTGGTGCGATGGCCGACCGGCTGCTCCACCGCGGCCCCGATGACGGCGGCGTCTGGTGGAACGACAGTCTCCGTGCGGGGCTCTCGCACCGCCGCCTCGCGATCCTCGATCTCTCGAACGCCGGCCACCAGCCGATGGTCAGCGCGTGCGGACGCCTGGCGATCGCCTTCAACGGCGAGATCTACGGGTTCGAGGCACTGCGTGCGGAGCTCGATTCCCGCCGATCCACCCCATGGCGCGGGCATTCTGACACCGAGGTGGTCCTCGAGTGCTTCGCGCAGGACGGCTTCGAGCGGACCGTCGCCCGGCTGTCGGGTATGTTCGCGATCGCCGCGATCGACATGCAGGAGCGTCGCCTCTGGCTCGCGTCGGACCGCGCTGGCAAGAAGCCCCTCTACTTCGGATGGACCTTCGGCGTGTTCGCGTTCGCCAGCGAGATGAAGGCGCTGGCCGCACTGGGTCCGATGCCGCCAGTCGACCCGGAGGCCGCCGCGATGATGCTCCGCTACGGCTACGTGCCGGCGCCGTGGTCGATCCGCCGTGGGATCCTGAAGCTCCCGCAGGGCAGCATGGTGGAGCTCGATCTCGATTCGGTTGTGCCCGGCAATTGCCCCAGCCCGCGCACGTACTGGTCGATCGGCGCGTTGGCGACGCGGACCGCGGAGGCTCGGCGCGGCGGCTCCGCCGATGCGGATGGCTTCGAGCAGGTCCTCGGGGCCGCCGTCCGCCGGCGGCTCGTCTCCGAAGTGCCCGTCGGCGCCTTCCTCTCCGGCGGTGTCGACAGCTCGGTCGTCTGCGCGCTCATGGTGCGTGCGGCGCAGGGAAGGGTCCGTACCTTCTCGATCGGGTTCGAGGACGCCGGCCTGGACGAGTCGCACCACGCCGACCGCGTGGCGGCGGCGCTCGGAACCGACCACGTGTGCCACCGCATCTCGGACGCCGACATGCTCGCGGTGGTGCCGTCGCTGCCGACGATGTTCGACGAACCGTTCTCCGACTCAAGCCAGATCCCGACGCACTTGGTGAGCCGGGTCGCCCGCTTGCACGTCACGGTCGCGCTCAGCGGCGACGGCGGCGACGAGGTTTTCGGCGGTTACGACCGCTATCGCAAGGCGCTGGACGGGTGGCGATCGCTCGAGCGAATGCCGCTTCCCCTTCGCCTCGCCTCGGCGGCGGCACTGCGGGCGGTCGGCCCGGCCATCGTCTGGGCCGACCGCGTGACCGGGCTGTCCGACCGGTCGGACCCCGGCCCGCTTCGTGCAATGCTGCGGTCGCCCTCGGACATCGCCGACATCGCCCCCAGCCCGCACTTCGCCGACTTCTACCGGCGCACGGTCAGCACCTGGCACCGATCGCCGGTCGCCGGGCAGGGAGCGGCGAACGCGCGTCCCGACCAGATCCTCGATTCGGGCCTCGACCTCGCGGCGCTCGGCCCGCGCGCCTGGATGATGGCCGTCGACTTCATGACCTACATGCATGGCGACATCCTGGTGAAGGTGGATCGTGCATCGATGGCGGAATCCCTCGAGGTGCGGTGCCCATTCCTCGACCCGGAGGTCGTCGAATTCGCATGGACGCTTCCGGACGAACTTCGCATCGGCTGCCGCGGGCTCAAGGTGGCGCTGCAGGACCTGGCGCGCCGCCTCGTCCCGCCCGAGGTCGTCGATCGTCCCAAGAAGGGGTTCGGCGTCCCGCTCGCGCGCTGGCTTCGCGGTCCGCTCCGTCCGTGGATGCAGGACCTGCTCAGCCCTGCCACGCTGCTGTGCCATGGGATCCTCGACCCGGTACCCGTGCAGGCATCCGTTCAGGCGCTGCTTGCGGGCCACGATGCCGAACAATCCCGGGTGTGGGCCGCCGCGTCGCTCACCGCGTGGGCGGAGCGATGGCGTTCGGAGTGACCGCGGGTTAGGATCGGGGCTGGGAATCCAACATCGACTCGATCGCATCGAGCCACCGGCCCGCGCAGTCCGCCGGCGACATCGGTTGCGGGGCGGTGCGGGGCCGGCCGCGTGATGCAAGCGCTTCCGCGACGGCGGCGGCCAGGTGCGCCGGTTCCGACGCCACCACCTGGTCCTGCGGCAGCATGGTCTCGCGCACGTCGCCGCAATCGGTCGAGACGATCGCCGTGCCGCACGCCCGTGCCTCGTGAACCACGTTGGGCGAACCCTCGTGGTGCGACGTCAGGAGCAACACGTCGGCCGCCATGTAGACGTCCTCGATGCCCTGCATGCGTGCGTGCACTTGCACCGAGTCGGCCAAGGTGTTCCCCGTGGACGCGGCGATGGCGGCGAGGCGTTCGGCGAGGACCCCCACCACCATGAGGTGCGCGCCGGGTGCATGCGCCGGAAGCACTGCGAGGGTCGCCACCAGCAGCTCGAGGTTCTTCGCCTGAGCATCCCGCCCGACGTACGCCACGACCGGCGCATCCGCCGCGATGCCGAAACGCGCCCGGGCCCGCGCGCGCTGCTCCGTCGACGGTAGCTGGAAGCGGTTTGTGTCGGTGCAGTTGCCGATGATGGACGTCCGGCCGTGGGCCAGCAGGCCGAGCCCGCGGTACCCGTGGATCCCGGCGCCGCTATTGGCGATCACGAGCGTCGCGCGTGACAGCGCGGCGCGGAGCAGGACGCGCAGGATGCCGGGCGGCACAGATCGAAGCATCTCGGGCTCGGCGTTCCGGATCGCCGCGATCCAGGGGATGCCCGTGCCCACCAGTGCTGCCGCACCCATGAGTGTCGGGATGGCAAGCCACGTGATCACGACGTCGGGCTTCGTGCGCCGGATGAACGCCGCGAGCCGTGCGCCCGCAAATGCGAGCGCCACGGCGTTCGCGGCAAGGTTTCCGGACCGCGGCCCGCGGAGCGGCAGCAGGCTGAAGCGTGCGTCGACCTCGTGCGGCGCGAGCGTCGCGACCGTCATCTCGTGCCCAAGGTCGGCCATGGCGGTCGCCAGCTGAAAGAGCTGGTCTTCCGCACCTCCACTCTGGACTGCTCCCGCTGCGAACAGAATTCGACGGCTGCGTGGTCGCTCACGTGAGTTGTCCCAGTCTGTTCCGGCGGGGCTAGTCGGGGGTGATGTTCGCTCTGGCTGCATGCGTTCGGGCGGGTTTCGTAGAGGTGATGCCCTTCATCGCGGCATGCGCGACATGGCGTAGGCGCAGAGTCCGACGACCAGAATCGACTCTGGCGCGAGGGTGTAGTCTAGGGTTCCGGTGTTCATCGTCTGGAAGAACAAAAGATAGCCGGCTGCGAAGCAGCAATAAGTTCCGCCTTCAGTCCATCGCCTACTCATGGCCCACCTGTCGAAGACGGCAGCGACGCTTCCGAGCATCACTGGCAGAAACAGGAATCCGAGCCAGCCGGCGTCTGCCCACGCAGCACCAACAAATCCCGCGGGTACGTCATTCATTTCCGGATCACCCGTGTGCATCTCGGTCATCTGCCTCGTAACCCTCGGCAGCCGAATGCCGAACACCGATTCCTTCACCACGAGCCGAGCGAGAGCCGTCCAATGATCGATGCCGAGGAGTGGTGGCCCCTCATACCGCCACATCGTGCTGAGCGACTCGATTTGGCTGATCGACAACTCGACGGCGACGTATCCGCACTGGTCGACCAGTGAATCGGACCCGATTTCGCTGCGGATGGAGGCGTCCTGTCCCGCCGTCATCCGCAGCGCGCTTCGGCCGAACGGTATGACGGTCGCAAGGAGTAGCCCGATGAGAATGCCTAGGGACACCGCGGTTCGAACGCCGCGATGTGAAAGTGAGGTGAGAAGTGAGACGACGACAGGAATGATGAACGCGCGGCGGCTACCGGCGGCGGCCAAGGCAGGGAGCCCGATGCAGGTTGCAACGATACGCTGCATGAAGCGTGGTCGTGCACCAGCGAACATCCCGAATCCAGCTTGGCACGCCAATGCTCCGAGGATGGAGAAAGCGATAGCAGGTAGAAACCCTCGGTCCGTTGCGTTCCAGTTCATTCTCAGGTTGACTGCGACCTCACCTGGCAATTCGATCAGCGAGGACGATTGGGTGTGTGCGGCGAGAACCGCGACCGAGAGCACTGCCATCAACCAGCAGGCCGCGAGGACAACTCTTTCGGCGTGCGAAGCCCGCAGATCCCCTGGATCAGCTGACCGCAACTTCCACCGTACGTTGGGCATGGCGCTTCTGTAGGCGATCTCCATCCCCGACCAGCAGAGAAGCGTCAGAAGCGTCAGTCGCAAGTGCGTAGCCAGGTCGCAGGCAAGAGCCTCCGCAACGAACCCATATATACCCGGCGCTTGGAGGTCCATGTGGGGCAAAAGCGCGTAGAGCGCCGTCTGCGGTGCAAGCACCGTGCAGAAAAACGCGGCACGCATTGCGAATCCCCACCCGCATTGCCCTCGCGACACATCCCTCCAGCAGGAGTACGCCGAAATGGTGGCCATCGACAGGCTGAGGATTGAAAGCAGCACATAGTTCATCAATCGGACCTGCTCTTCGCTACGGAAGGGGGCGGGTCAGTCGAACAGTTACCACTTGATTGCCTACACGAAGTGCGGGATGGCACATCTCTGGACATAATTCTACATCTTTGCTCAGGCAGGCGAGACTACTTGAGCGACGGATTGCATCAGTCGGTTCGTTCTCGGGTGGGTTCGAATGTGGCGCGCATGGCCTCAGGCCCATCGAGCAGCCTCGTTATGAATTCGCGCGCCACCGTGTGTGAGTCGCAGGCACACCAGACTCATCAGGGATGTTCGCGCCGTCACGCCCATCGAACGCAAAACGATGGTGCGCATCGGCGATGGCTTCTTGAAGAGCCGTGATTCAAGCGACGCAAGCCGGGGTCCGGTGGCGAGGTGAGCCAGTGCTCGTCGGTAATGGCCGATAGCCTCGCAACATCACCCTTGTTGGAAACTGTGGTTTATGAAGACCTCTACAATTGGCCTTCTGAGTGACGGCTCGGTGGGCGAGATCGACTCGGCGTGATGCAGTGCCGCCAATGCGATTACTGCGAGTCCCGCGGACTCCCAACCCACACCGCCTGCGCTCGCATCGAGCCTCCACACCCACTGCCTCGACTGCCACGATGGCGTGCGCGGAAAGGGGGGCTTTGACCTGAACGTGTTGCTCGATGGTGCGCAGCCGACGGCGCTGCGTGCGGTCCGCGCGCGCTTGGTGCGGCAGGACATGCCGCCGATCGAGGAAACCGAGCGACTGTGCGCTGCCGAGTACGCCGCGATGATCGCGGCGATCGATGCCGCCGTGCCACCCACACGCCGCGAGGTGCCGCTCGTGCGCCGCCTCAATCGCTGGCAGGTTGCCAACAGCATCCGCGACACGATCGGTTGCTTGGGCGCAGAACCAAGCGCCGCGACTGCATCGTCCGAAAGCAACCCGACCAACGCAGTCGCGCGCGCCGATTCAAGCGCCCCGCCGCCCGCCGCCGAGGTGGAGATCCGCGCGACTTCGGGCGGGCAGTTCAGGCAGGCGCGCAGACCCTGACACATCGCGAAAGGCAGTTTGGGTCGAGCACTTCGTCGCTCCGACTAACGTTTCGAGGGGGGGGTGCTAGTTCAGCGCTCCCTCGTCGTCAGGAAACCATGGCCCGGCTGTATTTGCACCGCTCAGGGCGCGCGCATCGGTTCAGTCCAGCCAGTGCCACTTGCTGGCCTTCAGGAAGTATTGGTTGGACGTCGATTCCGTCTCCTCGATCTCGAGTCTCCCTGTCCGTCGATCGCCCAGTCCCTCCACAACGATCCACTGCGAGGCCGATTCCACCTTGGCGGCGAGCACCAAGGCCGTGCCCGGCCTCAGCGTGCCGACGAATGCATCCAGCCCGTCCGCCTTGCTGGAGGTGATCTGAAGATTCGAGACAGCGAGCGTCACCGGAACGGCAGCAGCGCCCCACACTCCGTGATCTCTCCAGACATCGGTCAGCACAACGCTCGGGTCGCGGTCGAGATCGACCTGGATCGGAAGCCGTTGGTGCGTCGTGGAACTGGCATGCGCAAACGCGGCGATGCCAGTCAGTCCAAAGGCAGCCAGCAAGGCGACTGCAAATATCTGCGGCATTCGATAGCTCGCCTCAGGAATGGTCACACCATTGCCGACCGTCCTCCGCAAAATAGCAAGGGGTACCGCGAAAAAGCACAAGACGAATGGAAGCGCCATCATGGTGCCTCGCATATGCCCGTCGCCCCAGATGAACGGGAGGCTGGCGATTGACGCGGCTACTGCGACGCCGAGACCCATGGCGACTGGCCCGACGCGGAACCGTCTGGTCAGTGCGGCGATTGCAGCTATTCCAAGGAGTCCGTAGCCGAACACGTGTGACACGGCGCTGCTTTCGGACACCCCGGGCCATACCGGCCGAACCCAGAGCCGCCATGGAAGTCCAACCACGGACGTCTCGAAACCATTCCAGAGGTCGCTGGCTAGCTTCGTTCCGCAGGGCCAGGGGTCCTCCCGAAAGCGCCGCCACGCCTCCTGGTACATGAGCGCAGTGCTGTCGGCGAGCGACATCGACTTCGATTCGGGACGCCGCTCAACGAAGTCCATGTACGCCTCGCTCCAGCTCATTCCAGCTGCGAGGCCGTACACGGTGGGTGCAGCATTGGCGTTCTCCACCGCATTCGGCGCGGCAACAACCCTGAACAGCCCCTTCCCGGCGATCAGTATGGTGCCGACCACCGCCAAGAGCATTACTCCGTGGCGCCAGCGCCTGTCCTGCGCCGTCAGCCATTCTGAAGCGGTGGGGAGTAGAAGCAGTCCGAGGGGACCAGGTCGGACCAGCCATGCGCAACTGAGCGCTGCAGTACCCCCCAGCCGCAGGGATTTGGCGCCACTTTCCCAACCACTGAGTAGGAGCGCTGCCGCCAGACAACTGATAGAAAGCCCCGTGCACTCTGTGAGAAAGGAACGTTCGAAGCCGTGGCTGGCCTGCAGCACCCCGATCAGCACGGCGATCGCCGCTGCGGGAGCGAGCGCGCGCCACACCGTACAGGCGAGCGCCGTT
>VGIE01000066.1 GCA_016867955.1 Betaproteobacteria bacterium | reverse complement strand
CCGCGTCGAAGCGCAGGGTGTTGACCGCCGCCGCCGCCTGCGCCCGCACGCTCAGTGCCGTTGCGCAGCGGAACGCGTCCTCCTTGAAGGGCACGGTGACATTGGCGCCGCGGATGCCCTCGGCGCGCAGCTGCGCCACGGCATCTGCAAAACCGTCAAGCGGCAGCAGCCAGCGATCGTAGGCCATGTCCTGCCCGGTGGCGCGCGCAAACTCGGCGTGGATGCGCGGCGACAGCGAGTGCGCAACCGGGTTGCCCAGAACGAGGTAGCGGTCGGTCATGCCGGCCAATACTGTATCGACTGCATCATTCTGCGAATGCCTCGTTCGAGTAAAGCGACAGATCGGTTCCGGGATGGCCGGCGATGAGCTCGCGCACGCGGCGGGCGTCCTCGCGCAGCGGCTGCTCAAGCAGTGTGCGTGCCGCGGCGATGCTGCCTGCGTCCGACACCCCCGCGTAGCGCGCCGTGTCGTTGATGCGCTGGAAGCCAAAGCTTGCCGGAACGCCGGATTCGACGCCGAGAAAATGCCTCAGACGCGCATCGGTGGTACCGGCATCGGGCAACCGGTCCATGGTCGCGATCATGACCTGCGAAGGCTTGAACTGCCCCAGCACGACCTCGAGATAGTACGAATAGAGGGAGTTGCGCAGGATACTCAGCGCGGGCAATTCGCCGTGGCGGCGCTGGTGGCGCAGCTCGGCGAGGATGAACTGCGGCAGCGTGGCCGCGGCAAAGCGCTCGATTTCCGCGTCGAGCTGCGCGAGGCGCGCGCGACCCGCGGGAGAGGCCTCATCCACGCTCTCGATGGCCGCCACCACCGCCGTGAACAGGTAGCGTCCCTGCGGTCGGGACAACAGGTAGGGGAGCATGAGGTCGCCCTGCGTGCGGATCTCGTCGTCAAAGCGCTCCGGCGTGCGCCAGTCCGGCAGGCTGCGGAAGGCCTCGAAGTACTTCAGCCACAGCATCTTCACCCAGGAGTCCTCCGGCAGGTCGAGGCCGCACAGGTCCGTGGGCAGCGCAGTGCCATCGGCGAGCGCTCCACGGCGAAGCAGCGTCGCGGCGTCGTCGATGGGCAGCGCGTGCAGGGCCTTGGAATAGCGGAATGCCGACAGGGTGCGCTGGAACGGGTCGCGCAGGCAGACGATGATGAGCGCCTCTGGGCAGGTCGCCGCAATCAGCGCCAGCGCCGCCGGATTGGTGACGTAGCTGACCGAGGCATCGAGAAAGCAAGGCCTCTCGCGACCGGCATGTTCCGCCCCGCAACGCTCAACGATGACGCGCGCGAGCTGCGGATACCCAGAAAAGATGCCCGGCTCTTTCGCGCCGCGCACCAGCAGCCGACAGTAGCGGTTCTCCACCAGGTAGGCGGCAAGCATGGTGGTCATGCAGCGCTCGAAGCCGACGATGAAGACGAAGCGCGCGCCCATCACCGGAATCCGGACGCCCGCGGCGCAAGGCGTGTGCACCAAGTCACGCGCTCAATGCCGCAACGCCGGGAACACCGCGAAAACTGTGACATCATCGTTGCCGTCATCCGTTGAATTCTAGCCTGCCCTTCATGAACCAGAACGACAAGCTCGCGCACTTGATGCCCGAGGTCGCGCGCATCCTTCCCGATGCGGCATTGCTGCAATCACCGCGGCGCGCGGCGCACGCCGGCGGCATCCTGTGGCTCACCGGCCTTTCCGGCGCGGGCAAAACCACGCTGGGCCGTGGCCTGGAGCACCGGCTTATGGCGCAGGAGTGCCACTCGCTGCTGCTCGACGGCGACGAGGCGCGCAGGACGCTGAGCGCCGACCTCGGCTTCTCCGCGGCCGACCGCAGCGAGAACATCCGCCGCGCCGGCGCGTTCGCCGCCGCGCTCGCAGATGCCGGCGTGATCGTGATCGCCGCCTTCATCTCGCCCTATCGCGCCGACCGCGACCGGCTGCGCGCCGCGCACGGCCGCCTGTTCTGCGAAGTCTGGCTGTCCGCCGGGCTGGCGGCCTGCGAACAGCGCGACGTGAAGGGGCTCTACGCGCGGGCGCGGCGTGGCGAGATCGCGGAATTTACCGGCGTCTCCGCCCCCTACGAAGCGCCCCTCGCGCCGGAGCTCACCATCGATACTGGCGTGGTCGGCGAAACGCAGTCACTGGACACGCTGACGGGATTCACACTGAGGCGCTTTGACCTGCCGCGCAGGGGCGCCGCGCCCTGAGCGGGCGCCGCCCCGGCCACCCGATCACGTTCGCCGGGTCCCTGGTCCCCGAACCAGTGCGCCAGGACTGCTTGCCGAACTACTGCTCACCGAACAGCCTGTCGCCCGGCGCGAAGTGCCAGGTGCGCGTGATGACCAGGATGTCGGTGTCCTTGCGCACGGCAGCCGGGAACGGCGCGTAGGGCGCGGCCATCCTGACAATTCGCTCGGCGGCACGGTCGAGGATCTGGTGGCCCGAGCTGCGCATCACGGCAACCGAATCGAGATCGCCGTCAGGGCGGAGGCTGACTTCAAGCACCAGGCTGCCGTACAGCTTGCCGCGCGCGCCGTCCGGATAGTTGATGTTGCCGATGCGCTCCACCTTCATGCGCCAGTCGTCGACGTACTGCGCGAAGCGGTACTCGCTGGCGCGCGCACCGACAAAGTTCTTGCGCGGTCGCTTGTTGTATTCGTCGATGTTGCGCGACAGCTGCGCCTCCAGGCGCGCGATGGCCAGCGCGCGCGTCGCGAGGTCGGCTCCGCTCAGCGATGACTTGACCTCCGGCTCCGGCGACACGGCCGGGGTTTCCACTGCGGCCGGGGCCTTCGGCTGCGCCTGCGTCAGCAGCTGGCGCTGCTGGGTCTCGAGCTCCTGGACGCGGCGCTGCGCCTGCGTCAGGTCGGCGCCCGGCGTTTCGTTGGGCAGCACCGGCAAGGGCGCCTTGGCGCGCCGGTTCTCGTCGGTGTTGCCGCCGCCGTCGAGGTTGGCCTGCGCCAGCACATCGGGCTTGACCGGCCGCTGGCGCGTCTTGGAATTCACCAGGACGACGTCCAGTGTCTGGCTGTTCATCTTGCGCAGGGTGTCGGGGAACTGGAACTGGATGGCGAACAGCAGCGCATGAAAGACGACGGAGACCGCGATCGACAGCGCGAGCACGCGCTCCGAGGGCGCCAGCGCGGCAAGCGGCCCGCGGTTCCAGCCGGCCCAGCGGTCTGGCCAGCGCAGGGAATCAAGCACGGCGGCGAGCCGCGCCGCACCCGGGACCCCGCGCACCGCTTGGAGGCCCGCCCCCAGCCGCGACCATGCGTGACGAATTCGCCGTTCCAGCGCGCTGACCTGCCTGGAATAATCGCGCAGGCTCAAATCAGTTCGCCCCGCCGTTGTTGCATGACATGCGCATCGGGTATTCCGTCCTTTGCTTCTCCGGCCACGCAGCCCTGATGTCGGGCTTTCAGGCCGTCGTGACCACGCCGCGGTACTGGCACTTCAATTCGACATCAAGCAGGTCCACCCCGCTGATGGCGATCTCCACGCGCGTGCCGGGCGCGGACTCCGGCAGCGAGGGCACGCGGACCACCATCGGCAGCATGCTCAGACGCACCAGATTGTCCCGCAGCACCTCGCCGCTCGCAACGGTCACGCGCTCCTGCAGCAGCCAGCGCAGGCTCCAGTAATTCTCCATGCGGCGCTGGAAATCGTCATAGGCCGAGTAGGTCGTCTCAAAATCGGAGACCGCCGAGAGCAGTTCGGCGGAGTTCTCGCGGAAGGGCGCCTGGCTGCCGCCGACCAGCGCCAGCAGTTGCCACTGGTTGATGAGGTCGACGTAGCGGCGCAGCGGCGAGCTCGACCAGGCGTAGTGGCTCACGCCCAGGCCCTGGTGCGCGCCGGCGCCGATGGTCATGCGGACCTTGCCGTTGCCCTGCACGCGGTAGACGGCGGGCACCGTGTTGTCATCGAGCAGCTTGCCCCAGGTGCTGTTGGCCAGGATCATCAGCTCGGCCACCAGCTTGTCGACGGGCTGGCCGCGCCGGCGCACCACGATGTCGATATGCCCGCCCTCGACATGAAAGACGTACTCCGGGCGCTCGGGCTGGTTCGACTGCTTGCCACGCCCCGCCTCCAGCGCCTGCGCCATGCGCCAGAGGAAATGCAGCTCGCGGGCAAACGGCACGTCATCGGGTATCTCGCCGACCGGGAACGCGGCATCCAAGCGCGCGGTTCCCTGATGCCGCAGGTTGGCCACGATCGGCACCTGTTCGATGATGGTGTGGCGATTGAAAACCTCGAAACTCTGCTCGTCGACATCCAGGTACAGCGAGAGCGCCGGGCGCGCTCCGCCTTCGGCGAGCGAAAAGGCCTCGATTGCCGCAGGCGGCAGCATGGTGAGCTTGCTGCCCGGGAAGTACACCGTGGACAGTCGCGTGCGTGCCACGGCATCCAGCGGCGAGCCCGGCGCAAAGCCCAGGCCGGGCGCGGCAATGTGTATACCGACCCGCGTGCGGCCCCCGCCCAGTGGCGTGACCGAGAAGGCGTCGTCGATTTCGGTCGTCGTCGCGTCGTCAAGGCTGAACGCCCTCACCGCTGCGGTGTGCAGGTCGGCAGGCAGCGTCAGTGATAGGCCGTCGGGGAAGCCGGTGCCGTCCGGAAAGTATTCGAACAGGAAGCGCCCGAGGTGGTAGTCGTGAGTGGAGGGCAGCGCACCGCAGCGCTCCAGCAGCAGGGCGGGCGTCAGCCCTGCCTCGCGGCAGGCCTGTTCCACGGCCTTGGTTTCCGGCTTGTTGCGGTCCGGTTTGTAGAGCAGCTCCGGGAGCATTAGGCGCAGCGCGTCGGGCAACTGGTTGCCGAGCAGCGCCGTGGTCCACGCCGCGACCTGTTCCTGCACCTTTCGCTTTTTCTCGAGGCCTGCGAGCGCTGCCTGCAGGATGTCTGCCGGCGCGGCGCGATAGCGGCCCCTGCCCTTGCGGTAGAAGTACATCGGCGCCGAATGCAGCTTGAGCAGGACGGCTGCGGCCTCGGCCGCCGCCGGTTCATGACCGCAGTATTCGCGCGCCATGTCGGTAAACGCGAACTCTTCCGGGAACACCGCGCCGGAGCATTCCCACAGGAAGCCGGTGTCGATCTCGGCGGCGCGTGCCTCGGCATCGTCCATCAGTTCGGCCGCACCCGGGCTGTCGAAACGCAGCAGAACGGCATTGGCCTTCACCTTGCTCCGCTTGCCATGTGGCGCTTCGACCTGCAACGCGCTGTCGGTCGCCGCGAGCACGGTGCCCACCTTGAAACCGCCGTCTTCTTCGTAGAGTACGTGCATGGTCCCGCGAGGAAAATGGCCATCGGCGAGGGGCGAGGAGGCTGTCGCGCCGCGATCAGGGCAGCCGGCGCCGCGCTGACTGGATGCGGCTGCGCCGAGCCGCTGACGGTGGCGCGGCGCAATTATAGCCCGCGGGCCACGCCACACCGCGCGTGCGCGCGCCCGCGGCGCGCAATTTCACGCCGTGCAGCCGGCGAACGCGAGGATGCTAGGCACCTGCGCGAGGAAACTCCGGAAGGCCTGGTCGCCCCCTGCACCACGACCTGCCGCGCGCCGGCATAGCGCGCGACGGCGGCCTGGTAGTCGAGGACTTCGTCACCGGTCTCGACGAGCAGGAGATAACGCGACGGCGTGAGGACGGGCACAAACAGGCGCTGCCGTTGCGCTAGGTGTTGCTCGGTCAGCGTGTAGGCCTCGCCGGTGTGGAGGTTGCGTTGCGGCCCGAGATAGGCGCGCAGCCCGGCATGCGGCGTGATCGCCGGATTGATCAGCACGGCATGGCAATCATGGCGTTCGGCGAGCCAGGTAGCATAGAAGCCACCGAGCGAGCTGCCAACCAGCGTCACCACCGCGCGCTGCGTGCGGGCCCGGGGGATCTCGGTTTCGGCGACGGCGATCGCTCCATCGGGCAGGACGGGCAGGGCCGGACAGGCATAACACTCCGGCTCGCCGCGCCGCGCGAATACCTCGCCCAGCTGTCGCGCCTTGGCCGATTGCGGCGAGGAATTGAATCCGTGCAGGTAGATGATGCGCGGCCTTGCCGCGCCGGATTCCTCTGCCGCGGCCGCGCTCATCGCCCGGCGCCCAACGCAGCCAGCAGCTTGGCGTGCAGGCCGCCAAAGCTGCCATTGGACATGACAAGGATGTGGTCGCCGGCGCGCGCCTCCGCCACCAGCAACCGCACCAACGTGTCAAGCTCGGCCCCGCACTGCGCCCGGGCACCCAGCGGCGCCAGCGCCGCGGCGGCGTCCCATTCGAGACCCCCGGTGAAGCAGAGCACCCGGTCGGCGGCAGACAGGCTACCGGCCAACAGGTCCTTCATGACGCCGCGCTTCATGGTGTTGGAGCGCGGCTCGAGGACGGCGATGATGCGCGCCTTGCCGACCTTGCTGCGCAGACCGGCGATGGCGGTAGGGTGGTGCGCGAAATCGTCGTAGACCGTGACACCGCCGATCGCGCCGCGCACCTCCATGCGCCGCTTCACGTTGCGGAACCGGGATAACGCCTCGATGGCCGTCTCGGCAGGAACCCCGGCATGGCGGGCGGCGGCGATGGCGGCCAGCGCGTTCATGCGGTTGTGCTGCCCGAGCAGCGACCAGCACACGCGACCCAGCAAATTGCCGCGGAGGCGCACGTCGAAGGCCTCGGCACCGGCTTCGCTTGCCTGCCATTCGCCGCGCTGACCGAAATGCTCAACCGGCGTCCAGCAGCCGCGCTTCAGCACTCGCTCCACCGCGGCCTCATCGGCATTCGACACGATCAGGCCTGAAGACGGGAGAATACGTACAAAATGGTGAAATTGAGTCTCGATAGCAGCAAGATCAGCGAAGATATCCTCGTGATCGAACTCCAGATTGTTCAGGACTGCCGTTCGCGCGCGATAGTGCACAAATTTTGACCGCTTGTCGAAGAATGCCGTGTCGTACTCGTCGGCCTCGATGACGAATTCGGGGCTGCTGGTGAGCCGCGCGGACTGGCCAAAATTCTCCGGCACGCCGCCAATCAGGAAGCCCGGGTGCTTTCCCCCGCACTCAAGAATCCACGCCAGCATCGACGCGGTGGTCGTTTTGCCGTGGGTTCCGGCGACAGCCAGTACCCACTTATCTTGCAGCACGCTCTCTGCCAGCCATTGCGGTCCCGAGGTATAGCGAAGACCACGGTCAAGGATGGCTTCCATCAACGGTGTACCACGGGTGACCACATTGCCGACCACCCACAGGTCCGGCTCGATCGACAACTGCCCTTCACCGAATCCCTCAATCAGTTCGATGCCTTCGCGCTCGAGCTGGGTGCTCATCGGCGGATAGACATTGGCATCGCAGCCCGTCACGCGATGGCCGGCGGCACGGGCCAGCAAGGCAGCGCCGCCCATGAAGGTGCCGCATATGCCTAGGATATGAATATGCATGGATTAGGCCGGTTTGGCTGGGCAATCGGCGGCGAACATGCCGAGAAATCGCTAGAATTTTAGCCTACTTCGCCACCCGGTCCGGGGCACAGGATGCCCAATGCCGGCAAGCGGTGAGCGGTGTGCCCCACGGCAACCGCCGTCTCGTTCCCCAGGCCTGACCATGTCCAGAGACAACCGCAACAAGCTCCAGCTCATGCGGGCGCGCATCGCCGCAGCAGCGGCGCGACTCATGGCCGAAGACGGCATCGATGACTTCGCCCTTGCCAAGCGCAAGGCCGCACGGCAGCTAGGCGCCGACTCGACGCATGCGCTGCCCGACAACGCCGAGGTGGAAGAGGCGCTGCGCACCTATCAGGCGCTGTACCAGGAAAAGGAGCAGCGCGAGCGCATCGGCGCGCTGCGTGAAGTGGCCCTCGATGCGATGGAGGCGTTCGCCGAGTTCCGACCCTATCTGTATGGCGCGGTGCTGAAGGAGACGGCTGGCAAGTACGGCGGAATCGACCTGCAGCTCTTCACCGACGACAACAAGGGAGTGGAGCTCTACCTGCTCAACCGCAAGATCGCCTACGAGGTGGCGGACGAGCGGCGCCGCGTCGGCGACCAGGCGCGCGCGGTCACCGTACTGCACCTCGAGTGGGATGACGTGCCGCTGAACCTCGCTGTCTACGCCGCCAATGACGAGCGCGTCGCCCTGCGAAATGTCGCCGGTGACCGCATCGTTGAACGCGCCGGCCTCGAGGCCGTGCGCGAACTCGTTGCGGCGGCGTGGAGCACAAAATGAAGACATCCCGCCGCCGCCTCCTGTTGTTCGGCCTGGCGGTGATCACTGCCGCCGCAGGCGGGTTTGGCGTGCAGCAATGGCTGCGCGCGCGCGGCGTGGGCTCGAAACGGGCCACGGGAATGAGCACGCTGCTCGCCTTGAACCTGCCCGATGCCACGGGCAAGCCGCAGCCGGTATCGCAATGGCGCGGCCGCCTGCTGCTCATTAATTTCTGGGCGACCTGGTGCGCGCCCTGCAGGGAAGAAGTCCCGGCACTGATCCGCTCGCAGCAGGCCTATGCCGCAAAAAATCTCCAAACGGTCGGTATATCCATCGATTCAGCAGACAAAGTTGCTGAATTCGCCGCAAAATTGAAAATCAATTACCCCCTGCTGATCGCTGGCCTCGAATCCATTGATCTAGTGCGCGAGCTCGGCAATCCCGCTGGCGCCTTGCCCTACTCCGTGCTGATATCGCCTGACAGCGAATTCCTGGCCTCGCATCTGGGCGGCATGAACGACCAGACGCTGGCTGCATTCCTGCGGCCATATCTGAAGGCCTAGACCCGCACCTGCCGGAAGAGGGCGACCCAAGAGTGATCTGCGGCGATAGTTGGACAAAAGGTGTGGAATTGCGGCAAACTTGCAGGCTATGAACCCGTCAAAACGTCTCGGCCAGGGCAAGGCCCCGCGCAAGCTCGGCCGGCGTGCCGTGCTGGTCCTGCACGGACCCAACCTCAACCTGCTGGGCACCCGCGAACCAGAGATCTATGGCCGCGAGACCCTGGATGAGATCAACCAGCGCCTGGCGCGCCTGGGCGAGGGCTTCGACGCCGTGGTCGAAAGCTTCCAGAGCAACCACGAAGGTGCGCTCATCGAGCGCATACATGCCGCCAAAACACAGGGATTTGCCTACATCATCATCAATCCTGCAGGCTTCACGCATACCAGCGTGGCGCTGCGGGATGCTTTGGCGGGGGTCGACATCCCGTTCATCGAGGTGCACCTGTCCAATATCCAACGGCGTGAGCCCTTTCGCCATCATTCCTACTTTTCCGACCTCGCTGTCGGAACCATCTGCGGACTC
>VGIE01000065.1 GCA_016867955.1 Betaproteobacteria bacterium | reverse complement strand
CCGGCGCCCGCGCGTGGCTGGATTCGCCCGAGTACGGCCAGGCCAAGCCGATCCGCCACCGCACGGCACGTGCCAGGGTGGTTGTCGTGCCCGGACTGTAGCGCGGCGCGCGCAGCACCCTGGCCCCGGGTAGCGGCGCGCGCCAGCCGGGCTAGAATGGTCGGCATTCCAGAACAAGTGTTCAAACCACGGCCGGCGCCGGGTGTGCCAGCCGCAAGTTCCGGCGGGCGGCAGACAAGACGGAATTCAGGGGGAGGGAATGGACACGTTCGACTACATCATCGTGGGTGCCGGGTCTGCGGCCTCTGTTATTGCCGCCCGCCTCGCCGAAGACGGCAAGCACTCGCTGTGCGTGCTGGAGGCCGGCCCCCCGGACAGCAACCCCTACATCCGCATTCCCGCCGGGTTCATGAAGACGCTGTTCGACCCCAGCGTCACCTGGCAGTTCAAGACCGAGGCCTCCGAGCACATTGCCGGCCGGCAGATCCCGCTGGTGCAGGGCCGCACCCTCGGAGGCTCGAGCGCGGTGAACGGCGGTCTCATCGTGCGCGGTCAGCCTGTCGACTTCGATACCTGGGCTGCACGCGGCAATCCCGGCTGGGGCTACGCCGACGTGCTGCCCTATTTCAAGCGCTTCGAGAACCGCATCGGCGGCAACGACCCTGCCGCTGAGGCCACCTATCGCGGGCACAGCGGCGAGCTGCCGGTGACCATCCAGCCCTTCCCCGACACGCTGTGCGAAGCCTTCATGGACACCGCCGCGAACTGCGGCATGCCGCGCAACCCGGACTACAACGGCCGCGTGCAGCTGGGCACCGGTCGCTACCAGGCCGCCATCCTCGACGGCAAGCGTGTCAGCGCCGCCAAGGCCTTCCTCAAGCCGGCGTTGAAGCGCGGCAACGTCGACCTGCGCACCAACGCGCAGGTGAGCCGCATCCGCTTCGAGGCGGTGAACGGCAGGCCGAAGGCGGTGGGCGTGGACTACATCGACGCTGCCGGGCAGACGCGCTCGCTCGATGCCCGTGCCGGCGTGGTCGTGTCGGCCGGCGTGATCAATTCGCCAAAGCTGCTGCAGCTCTCGGGCATCGGGCCGGCGGCGCTGCTGCGGCAGCACGGCATCGAGGTGGTCCGTGACCTGCCCGCGGTGGGCGAGGGCCTGCGCGACCACTACAGCCCGCGCCTCGTGTTCCGCGCCCGGGGCGCCGACAGCATCAACAACCACATGGGCGTGTTCAGCCTTGCTATCCAGGTCATGCGCTGGCTGATGGGCATGCCGACCTTCCTCGGCCTCTCGCCGGGCATCTGCCACGGCTTCGGCAAGACCGATCCCGCGTTGAACGAGCCGGACTTCACCTTCATCTTCGCGCCGGGGAGCTGGAAGCTGGGCGCCGTCGGCGTGATGGACAACTTCCCCGGCATGACCTGCGGCGTGTGGCGACAACGCCCGGAGAGCACGGGCTATGTGCGCATCACCTCGAAGGATGCGCGCGAGATGCCGCTCGTCAACCCGATGTACATGAGCAACGCCGAGGACCGACGCATTCTCATCGCGGCGCTGAAGATCGCGCGCGATCTATTTGCCCAGCAGCCCATCGCCCGGTACGTGGAGATGGAGACGCTGCCCGGCGCGCAGGTGCAGACCGACGACGAGTGGCTGGACTTCGCGCGCCGCTTCGGCGGAACCTCGTACCACCCGGTGGGTTCCTGCCGCATGGGCCAGGCCAGCGACTCAGCCACCGTGGTCGGGCCGGACCTGCGGGTGCACGGCGTCGACGGGCTGCACGTGGTCGATTCGTCGGTGATGCCAACTATTCCGTCGGCCAACACCTATGCAGCATCGCTGATGATCGGCGAGAAGGGGTCCGACCTCATCCTCGGCAAGCCGGCGCTGCCGCGGGCCGTGCCATAGATAAACGCGACGACCATGGATTCCTTCGATCACATCATCATTGGCGCGGGCTCGGCCGGCTCGCTGCTCGCCAATCGCCTTGGCGCCGACGGCAAGCGCACCGTGTGCGTGCTGGAGGCCGGCCCCGCCGACAGCAACCCCTGGCTGCATGTCCCCGCCGGCTACATGAAAACGCTGTTCGATCCCGCCGTCACCTGGCAGCTCAAGACCGAACCCTGCGACAGCATCAACGGCCGCCAGCTCGAGATACCGCAGGGCCGCACGCTGGGCGGCTCGAGCACGGTGAACGGCATGCTCTACGTGCGCGGCCAGCCCATCGACTACGACGCCTGGGCCGCGCGCGGCAACCCGGGCTGGGGCTATGCGGAGATCCTGCCCTACTTCAAGCGCTTCGAGCGAAGGATCGGGGAAGGGGACGACCGCTTCCGCGGCCGCTCAGGCGAGCTGCCGGTGGCGACGCCGGATTTTCCCAACACGCTGTGCGATGCCTTCATCGACAGCGCCGTGGCGCGCGGCTTCCCGCGCAACCCCGATCACAACGGCGAACGCCAGGAGGGTGCCGGCCGCGTGCAGACGGTGATCCACCGCGGGCGCCGCTTCAGCGCGGCCACCGCCTTCCTGCATCCGGCGGTGAAAAAGGGCAATGTCAGCGTGCGCACCCACGCATTGGCGAGCCGCATTCGCCTTGAGGGCCGGAAGGCTGTCGGCGTTGACTACATCGACGGCGACGGAAATACGCGTTCCGTCAACGCGCGCCTCGGCGTGGTGCTGTCGGCCGGCCCCATCCAGTCGCCCAAGATCCTCCAGCTCTCGGGCATCGGGCCGGCGGCGCTGCTTGCGCGGTTCGGCATTCCGGTGCTACACGAGCGCGCGGCGGTGGGCGAGGGCCTGCGCGACCACTACAGCCCGCGCTTCACTTTTCGCGCTGCGCCGGACTCGGACAGCATCAACAATTTCACCCGCGGCTTTGCGCTGGTGCTGCAGGTGGTCAAGTGGAAGCTCGGCCTGCCGAGCATCCTCGCCATCGGTCCGGCGGTGTGCCATGCCTACGGCAAGACCGACCCCGCGCTCAAGGAACCCGACTTCACCATACTGTTCGGGCCGGCCAGCATGAAGGCCGGGTTCTTCGGCCGCATGGACGACTACCCCGGAATGACCTGCGGCGCATGGAAGCAGCGCCCGGACAGCTCGGGCTACGTGCACATCCAGTCGAGCGACCCGCGAGCAGCGCCGCTGTTGAACCCGCGCTACCTGTCGGACGAGCGCGACCAGGTCACGCTGGTGAAGGCGCTGAAGATACTGCGCAGCGTGTTCACCGCCGATCCGATGGCTCGCTATGTCGTGGCGGAGACGCAGCCGGGTCCGCAGGTGCAGTCGGACGACGAGTGGCTGGATTTTGCGCGGCGCATGGGCTCGAGTTCCTGGCACATGATGGGCAGCTGCCGCATGGGGCCGGCGATCGATGCCAGCACCACCGTTGGCCCGGACCTGAAGGTGCACGGCGTCGAGGGGCTGCATGTGGTCGACGCCTCGGTCATGCCGACCATGCCCTCGGCCAACACTTATGCGTCGACGATGATGGTGGCGGAGAAGGCCGCGGACATGATCCTAGGCAAACCGCCGCTGCCGGCGGCACAACTCTGATATGCAGCGTGGCCGACCGAATGGTCCGCGGGCGCACTGGTTGAAATGACCTTTGAAGGGATTTGAATTGGATACCTACGATTACGTCATCGTCGGCAGCGGCGCCGCGGCGTCGGTGCTGGCCGCCCGGCTGGGCGAAGATCGCTCACACAAGGTCTGTGTGCTCGAGGCCGGTCCGCCGGACACCAACCCGTTCATCCGCATCCCCGCCGGCTTCATGAAGACCATCTTCGATCCGGCGGTCACTTATCAGTACCGGACCGAGCCGGGCGAGGGCACCGCGGGCCGGCAGGTGAACGTGGTGCAGGGGCGCACGGTCGGCGGCGGCAGTTCCGTCAACGGCATGCTCTACGTGCGCGGCCAGAAGCAGGACTTCGACGCCTGGGCGGCGGCCGGCAATCCGGGCTGGCGCTATGCCGAGGTGTTGCCGTACTTCAAGCGTACCGAAACCCGCCACGGCCCGGGTGACGACCGCGTGCGCGGGCGTTCGGGCGCCCTGCCGGTGTCGGACTACCGCTTCGATGACGTGCTTTGCGACGCCTTCATCAAGAGTGCCGAGGCCTGCGGCGTGCCCGCCACTCCTGACTACAACGGACCGGTGCAGTTCGGCACTGGTCGCTACCAGACGCTGATCCACAAGCGCCGCCGCGTCAGCGCGGCCGAGGCCTTCCTGCATCCGGCGGTCCGTCGGGGCAATGTCGACCTGCGCACGCGCGCACTGGCCAACCGCATCCGTTTCGAGGGCGGCAAGGCGGTCGGCGTGGACTACATCGACGGTGACGGCCGCGCGCAAACGGTCGCGGCGACCCGGGGCGTGATCCTCTCCGCCGGCAGCATCAATTCGCCCAAGCTGCTGCAACTGTCGGGCGTGGGCCCAGCCGATCTGCTCAAGCAGTACGACATTCCCGTGGTGCATGCGCGCAACTCGGTGGGTGACAACCTGCGTGATCATTACACTGCGCGGCATGTCTATCGCATCAAGGACGCGCGCAGCCTCAACGACGTGGCAAGCGGCGCGCCGCTCTTGTGGCAGATCATGAAATATTTCCTCGGCCTGCCCAGCATCCTCGAGATCCCGCCGGGGAACTGCTTCGCCTTCGCCAAGAGCAGGCCGGACTTGCCCGATGCGGACCTGCAGCTCACCTTCGCGCCGGCAAGCATGAAGGCCGGCGCCATCGGCCTGCTCGACGATTTTCCCGGCATGACCTGCGGCATCTGGAAGCATCGCGCCGACAGCTACGGCAGCGTGCGCATCACCTCCGCCGACCCGCGCGTTCAGCCCTTCATCAATCCGAACTACCTCTCGGACAAGCGCGACCGCGACGGCATGCTGGCCGGGCTGCGGCTGGTGCGCAAGATCTTCGCCACCGAGCCGCTGTCGCGCTTCGTGGTCGAGAATGCGCTGCCGGGACCCGGCGAGAAAAGCGACAGTGAACTGCTCGATTTCGCCCGGCAGTACGGTTCGGGCACCTATCACCTCACCGGCAGCTGCCGCATGGGGCCGGCCAGCGATTCGAGCGCCGTCGTGGGCCCTGACCTCAGGGTGCACGGCGTGGACAACCTCTGGGTGGCCGACGCCTCGGTGATGCCCACCGAACCTTCCGGCAACACCTACGCGCCGACGCTGATGATCGGCGAGAAGGCCTCCGACATGATCCTCGGCAAGCCGCCGCTGCCGGCCATCGTGCTCTGAGGACAGGGCGCGGGGCGTTGCCCCGACCGCCCCACGCGTACCCAGCACCCTTGGGGGGATATTCTGCTCAAGCTCTCCCGCGCAGGGCGCCCGAGGGTAATTCCGACAGGCGCTCTAAGCGTCGAGAAAGCTGAGCTTGCCGCTCTTCTCGTCGAAGGCGAACGGGGTCTTCTTCGTGGTGCTGACCGCCGGCGCCATGTCGAGCGAGGTCATCATCTTGTTCTGGCTCCATTTCCAGATGGCTAGCAGCATCTCGGTGATCTGCTGCGGGGTGTAGTGCTCGCGCACCTGCGCGCGCAGCGCCGGCGACACCTGTCCCGGCGCATACAGCCAGGCGTCGGTGAGCCGCAGCGCCACCTTGATGCGCTCGGGCAGGTCGCTCTGCTCGAAGTCGGCGATCTTCGCCTCCATTGCGTCATCAAAGCCTTGTTGCCCGGCGACCGCCGAGCGCACGGACATTCAACGTTCGCAGTGGTGGTGCCTGGCCACACGGATGCGCATGGCCTCGAGTGTCAGCTCGTCCACCGAGTGCGCGAGCGCAACCTGGTGGCTCTGCGCCTCGATGGCTTCCATCAGGGCCGGCTGAAGCGCGCCCAGCCGCGTCCAGTCGCGGCCCTTGCCTGCGGGCACGGGGACGCGCGCGGTTTCCGTTACGTATTCAGCCATGGCAGTCTCCTAATCCTTCAGCAGGCCGTCGAGCAGCGCGCGCGTGCGATGCGCACCGTCGATGGTGTAGATGGCATGCACCAGCGCAAAGATCGCCGGCGAGTCGTAGTGCCGCAACAGCCGCGCAACGAAAGCGTCGGTCATGCCGGCGACATCGATATAGTACTGTTCCGCAAACTCCAGACAGGCGCGCTCGGCGGCGGAAAAGTGCGGCGACGTCGGCCACTGGGGCAGCGCGGAGAGCTTCTCCCCGGCCATCGTTATGCCAGGCGTGCGGCGTGCTGCTTCCGCAGCGTTTCCCGACAGCTGTGCCAGGCGAACGCGGATGAGTTCATGCGTCACCGAATCCACCGCGGCAAAACTCTTCTCTGCCAGGTTCACCAGCGCGCCGTGAATGCCGGCGGCGTGCTCGCGCAGCGCGGGAATGTCGACGAGGGCGGCGGCGGCCGAATTTGATTGCATGGAGGACGTTATTCAGGCGCAGAGGCCGCCATTCGACACCCCCCGGAGACGGCTGTCAACGAATCTCGGGTCGAGCGGCGCACTAGGGCCGCGTGGCCGTCGAAAATTGCAGCGTATCGACCAGATGCCTGAACTTCGCGACCTGCCCGTCGACACGGAAGGTCCACAGGTGCATCTCCAGGTCGCGGATGCGCTTGCCGCTGGCCTTGACCACAAGTTCCAGCCGCACGGGAACGGCCACCATGTTGTCGCCCTCGAGGTAGGCGAAGGGCTCGAAGCGGGCAAATTCGAAATCCGCGAGCGTGCCAAAGAACGCGGGCACCGCGTCACGGCCCCGCCGCGGCTCGTACCAGCCCAGGGTCTCACCGCCCCAGTCGTGCTCCCATTCGACATCCGGCGCGAGCCGGGAAAGGATTGCAGGCACGTCGCCCTTGCCAAAGGCATCGTATATGGCTTTGACTGCATTTACGTTCTTCGACATCGATTCCGCCTTTCCAGGATGAACCCGGACGGTTCCCGCGGTCGATGACGGCATCGGCCGGATCGCCGAGTTCGGCATGCGCGCCGGATGCGCTCGGGCCACGCGGGGCGCGCAGATGACGATGGCGGCGCCAGTCACGCGGGAAACAGCCTGGCACGATGCTCATTCGACACCGGGGCTCACCGCCTGTCAACGCCAGTCGCACCTCTTGGAATTACCATTCCTTGTCAATCGTGGCTATCCGGCGTGAATGAACGGCCTAATCGCAATCATCGTCGTGAAAGCGCGGCGCTCGTTGGTTTGCATCGTGGCCGATGGTGAGGCCGAGGAAGCGCGGGCCGTCCGTGCGTCAGGACGAGCGCGCCGTGTCGCCGTGGAGGATCGAGGCGTCCTTGCGGGTGGCGACTATGACGAGGAGTTTCCTCGCAGAAGCGCGTTTTGCCTTTGGTGTGCGCAGCGTTGCGTTCTTCCGTGTGGCAGGCGTCTCCACTGCGCCTCGTTGACGTCCCTCAGGTCATGACACTGCTTCTGCCGCTTCATGCACGTCCAGCTCGAGATTTCGGCAGAGCTCGCTGAGTTTCGGCAGCGCTTCGAGCCGGTTCACGCAGTCGATGATGGCATTGGCCCGCTTCTTCAATGCCGCGGAGCCCGGCTTCGTGCCGCAAACCATGCCGATGAACTTTGCTTCCAGCTCGGCATCCGAGAAGCGCGTCTCCACCGACCATGGGTCGCCTGCCGCCATCTGCACGATCTCGGTGAACACCTGACCACGAGCGTGAACTTCCAGCCCGCCCGGCACGCGGCGGAACTGCCCGTTCTCCATCCATTTCACCAGCTCGCCGGCGGAGGGTTCAAGTTCCGTCGTCACGCGCTCGCGAAATGCGCGGTACTTCGGGGCAGTGAGCGCTTCGTCGGTGAACCACATCGGCCCTGCCGGCACGTCGAAGGCCATCATGGCGAGCACATGCGCATTGCTGAATTCGGCATTCACCTCGTTCTCGGGATGCGTCACCTTGAAGCGGTAGGACTGGGCAAAAGGTGCTCCCTTGACCACGACCTTGGTGATTTCGTCGGGCTGCAGCTTGTGCTGGGCTTTCAGCGATCGCAGGGCCGTCAGTGGGTACTGCGTCCAGCGGCAACTCGGCCAGGGCTTGTAGGTCGTGTCGAGCAGGTGCCAGCGCTTGCCGAAGTCGCCGACCATCAGGTCGAAATTGCACTGCGGTGCGCCGTACATCAGCCAGTAGCCGAGCTCGCCGTCGAGCAGGTCGGTGTAGCCCGTGCTGCCCAGCTTCGCGAGCAGCGTTCCCTCGACGGCGGTCTGGGCGCACCAGCCGGCGTCGCTGTACTTGTACATGGGCAGGCGCTGGGCCTCGCTCCATTTGCGGAGGGTCGGCAGTGGCGTGTTGCCGCCAGCGATGCCGAAGGCCTCGATGGTGCGCTCGGTACCCAGCTGCGCCACGCTTGTGGCTGCGCCGATGGCACCCCAGGTCATGGTGGCGGAGGTCCCGCCGACCTTGGGCCAGCCGGTCACCTTGCCATCCTCGATGCGCAGCGCCAGCCCCATGGAACTGCCGATGCGCGCGCCAACATCGAAGCCCACCGCCACGCCGCGGAGAAAGTCGCGGCCGGACTTCCCGTGCAGTTCGGCCATTGCAAGCGCCGCGAACACGGTGGGTGACCCGAAATGCGTGCCAGTGGGGAAGGTGTCGTCGGCATCGAGCACATTGCCGAGGCGTGCATTCGCATACGCCGCATGTGGCGCGGAGTTGCGTTCGGCGGTGCCGATCACCGTATTGGTCGGCTTGCCGCCGAGCTCGCTCACGTGCTGAAGGGCGATGCGCCCGCTCTTCATGTGCAGGCCGCCGATGGCGCAGCCGATGGTGTCGAGGATCATGCGCTTGGCCTCATGCACCACTTCCGGCGGAATCGCCTCGTATGGCGTGCCATTGGCGAACTCGGCGAGCTGTTTCGTTGCTCCCTGCATGGCGTTCTCCCTTCGATCAGTTCGTGTATTGCGGCGCGAGCCCGCGCTTGTGTACCCGGCCCCGATGGCCGAAGCGACGCGCCTGGACACGCGGAAACGCCTCCCGGATTGAACAGCCTTCGCCAGCCCTTTGGGATGATCGAAGCCGGTTCGTGTTGCGAGAATCTCCCGGGGGCGGATGTTGCCTTGTTTTGGCAAAGAATGTCGAGCCTTCTGTGCGCTCGTAGCCGCGAGCGTTCGGGCAACCCCGTCGTCCGCTCTTGACCCGTCATCCCATCGTCACGCGGCAGCGAGGCTGCGCGCAGGCGATGGTCCTGGAAGCTGCCTTCCCGCCAGGCGCGACCGGGCTCGACATGCAAGCCGTCCTGCCCGAGCAGCAGCACGCGCGCGCCGGCGCGGCTGTACGGGCCCGCGCCGCGCCTAGCGCCGGGCGGCCCGGCCGGCAAGGCCCGATAGCCCCCGGGCGATCATGCCGCGGCGACCAGGATTCATGGCTGATATGATCGCGGAAAATCCCATGCGGCCCGCATTGCACTGCGCGCTGTCCCGAGGCCGCCGTCCCCAAGC
>VGIE01000064.1 GCA_016867955.1 Betaproteobacteria bacterium | reverse complement strand
ATGAACTGCTCCTGGATCGGATCGACGAAGCTCGTTCCGCGCCCGACGCCGGGGATCCACACCGCGCCCAGCAGCGTCGCATGGCCGTCGCCGGCAGCCACGTCGACCAGGACCGGCCGGTCCGGATGCCCGGGGACGGCCAGCGCTTCGAGTTCGCGGGTTGCAATCAGCCTGGCCCTGGAAATCACCAGCGGCGTCGGCGCGGTATACGGCGCCTCGCGCAGCCGCTGGGTCGGCGCGACGCCCCAGTCGCGGTCCTCATCGGCATAGCCCTGCGCCATCCCGGGCCTGGCATGCAGAACCAGGGCAAGCGCTCCCGCCAGAAACCATGCGTGCTGTCTGTGCATGACGGCAGTTTCGCCACCCGGAGGCGAAAAATCAAATGCCGCCGTGCGCTGTCGACGCCTGCGCCGGCGCATGCCCCGGCATTCGGCAGGCCGCTGCGCTTCTTTGGCAGGAATTGCCCGGCTGCCCTATCATCGCGACTGGCAATCCGCATCCACCGACGCATCCACCGAATCCGCCGCGCATCAAGGCCGCCAGAACCATGAATCGTTCCGAAAGCGTGATTCGCCGACTTGCCGGGCACGTGCTCGCGGTGCTGCTGCTCGCTGCCGGCAGCTTGGTGCAGGCGCAAACACAATATCAGGCCGGACGCGAGTACCTGCGACTGGATCCGCCGCGACCGGTCGCCACCGGCTCGCGCATCGAAGTGCTGGAGTTCTTCTATTACGGTTGCCCGGTGTGTTACGAATTGCAGCCGCACTTGTCGCGCTGGATCTACCAGGCGCCGGACTATGTCTCGCTGCAGCGCGTCCCGGTGCTGTCGTCCGAAACTGGGAGCCCTTCGCCAAGCTCTACTACACGCTCGATATCCTCGAGCACGTCGGCCGCCTGCACTAGCCGGTCTATGACAATTTCCATTTCGACAGCGTCAAGCTGAACGATGTGAAGGTGATGATCGACTGGGTATCGCGCAACGGCGTCGACCGCGACAAGTTCATCAGCACGCTGGAGTCCGACGCGGTGAAGGCCCGCCTCGAGCAATCGCGCGAGCTGGTCAAGAACTACGAAGTGCGCGGCGTGCCCACCGTGGTGGTGGACGGCAAGTACCTCACCTCGGCGCGGCTGGCCGGCGGCACACGCCAGCTCGCGCAGGTGCTCGACTACCTCGTCAAGCTCGCGCGGACGCAACGACCGAACTGACGGTCGGACCGGTGCTTCGCCTGCGTTGCGTAGCGTGAACTGTCGGCAGCTGCGGTGATTTCCGCCGCCCCGGACACCCTGAATGCAGGCCCCATGAACATCTTCATCACCGGCGCATCCTCGGGCCTCGGGGCGGCGCTTGCTCGGCACTATGCCCGCCTGCACGGCGCCGGCGCCGTCATCGGGATTGCCGGGCGGGATGCGGCCCGCCTCGCCGGCGTGGCAGACAGCCTGCGACCGGCGCGCGGCGCTTGCTACGTGTTTGACATCCGCGACCGCGCCGGGCTGCAGGCGGCGGCCGCGGACTACGTGGCACGTCACGGCGCTCCCGACCTGGTGATTGCCAATGCCGGCATTTCCGCAGGCACCCGCTGCGACGAGGGCGACGATCTGGACGTACTTGCCGACATTTTCGACGCCAACGTGCATGGTCTCGCGGCAACACTGCAGGTATTCATTCCGGCCATGCGCGGTCGTGGTGGCGTGCTGGCCGGCATTGCCAGTGTCGCGGGCATTCGCGGCTTTCCGGGTTCGGGGGCCTACAGCGCCTCCAAGGCAGCCGCCATCAACTGGCTGGAAGCGCTGCGGGCGGAACTGCGTGGCAGCGGCCTGCGCGTGGTCACGGTCTGCCCGGGCTACATCGACACGCCGATGACGCGGCAAAACGGCTTCACCATGCCTTTCCTGATGTCGGCCGAGGATGGCGCGGCGCGCGTTGCACGCGCCATCGCCTCGGGCCGCAGCATGGTGGTCGTCCCCTGGCAGATGCAGGCGGTATCCTGGGCGCTTCGCCTGCTGCCGCCCTGGCTGTTCGATCGCGCCTTCGCCCGCGCGCCGCGCAAACCGCGACGAAAACCCGGCCCGTGAATCGCCCCATGATTTATTTCTGTAACGATATAGAACTTCACTGCAGACGTATGACCCAAGCGGTTCTTCATTTTGAAATCATGAGGAATTCGACCGCATGCGGCGGCCACGGAATTGCCGACGGGGACGCTGACGCGGGAGAGTCCGAAGGCCACGGATATGCAACTGCGCGCTCCAGCGTGTGCGTCGCGCCAAGGGATGCGATTGCATGAGTGCTTGCATCGACGCCATGGGCATCCGCCACGCGCGAGCCGGCGCCGATGCGCGCATCGTCTCGCTGGTGCCCTCGGTGACCGAACTGGTCTGCGACCTCGGCCTGGCCGGCCAGCTGGTCGGCCGGACCGGGTTCTGCATCCACCCGCGCGCGCAGCTGCGCGGCATTCCCAAGGTTGGCGGAACCAAGGACGTGGACCTCGAGCACGTGCGCAGGCTGGCGCCCACGCACGTCATCCTCAACCTTGACGAGAACCGCCGCGAGACCGCCGAGGCGCTGGCCACCTTCGTGCCGAACCTCGTGGTGACCCACCCGCTCGCGCCCGAGGACAATCCTCCGCTGTACCGCCTGGTCGGTGGCGTCTTCGGGCGCGAAGCGCAAGCCGAGTCATTGTGCGCGCGCTTCGACGCCGCGCTGGCCGCGACCCGGGACGCCCTGTCTGGAGCGCCGCGCCTGCGTGTGCTCTATCTGATCTGGAAGAACCCCTGGATGACCGTGTCGCGCGATACCTATATCGCGCGCACGCTGGCGCTGGCCGGGCTGGACTGCGTGCCGGAGCACGCCGCGAAGCGCTATCCGGAGATCGCACTGGACGCCGCGACGCTGGTGCAGGCCGATGCAGTCCTTCTGTCCTCGGAACCCTACCGCTTCCGCCAGCGCGATGTCGACGCGCTGCGCGGTTTGCCCGCGATGGCGGGCCGCAAGGCGCTACTGGTCGACGGGGAGATGACCTCCTGGTACGGCAGCCGCGCCATCGAGGGCATCGCCTCGCTGCCGGCGCTGCGCGCCGTGCTGGACGCGGCCTGACACTCGCGTCACCCCGAAAGAATCGCCGGCCTCGCCGTCCGACCGCCGGCCAGGGGTCAGGCACAACGCCAGGGGAGCATCCCATCGCTCTCCCCTGAATCGGGGCCCCCGACAGCGATCCTGTCAGGCGCGCTACTTTTCGTGAATGTGCTTCTTCCTCGACTTGCCCAGCCGCACGCTCACATAGCTGCCCGGCGCGTCCTCGATGACCCTCAGGCCGCCGTCGCCGGGCCTTCGTGCAGGCACGCGTTCCGGGCCGTTGAGGCCGCCGATCCAGGCCTGCCAGTCCGACCACCACGACCCCTGGTGCCACTCGGCATTGTCCTGCCACTCCTCGGCAGTGGGCGGCAGGTCCGCGTTGGTCCAGTAACCGTACTTGTTGGCCGAGGGCGGGTTGACCACGCCGGCAATGTGGCCGGAGCCGCCCAGCACGAAGCGCGTCTTTTTGCCGCCGCCCAGCACCTTCGCCCCCCGGTAGGTCGATTTCCACGGCGCGATGTGGTCCTCCACCGTGGAAATGAAATAGGCCGGGACATCCACCTTCGAGAGATCGATTGGCACGCCGCACAGCGTGATGCCGCCGGGATCCTTCAGGGCGTTCTTTAGGTACATGTTGCGCAGGTAGAAGCTGTGCATGCGCGCCGGCATGCGCGTGGAGTCGGAGTTCCAGTAAAGCAGGTCGAAGGGGAACGGCTCCTTGCCGAGCAGGTAGTTGTTGATCACGAAGGACCAGATCAGGTCGTTGGCCCGCAGCAGGTTGAAGGTACTGGCCATCTCGGAGCCTTCGAGAAAGCCGCGCTGGTGCATGCGCTTCTCGAGGTTTGCCACCTGCGCCTCGTCAATGAACACGCCCAGCTCGCCCGGCACCGAGAAGTCCAGCAAGGCCACAAAGAACGTGGCACTCGCGATGCGGCGGTCCTTCTTCGCTGCCATGTAGCCCAGCGTGCCGCCAAGCAGCGTACCGCCGAGACAGTAGCCGATGAGGTTGACCTCCTTCTCGCCAGTGGCCGCTTCGATGGCATCGAGCAGGGCGAGCGGGCCTTCCAGCATGTAGTCCTCGAAGGTCTTCTGCGCATGCTGCTTATCCGGGTTGACCCAGGACACCACGAACACCGTGTGCCCCTGTTCCAGCGCCCAGCGAATGAAGGAGTTCTTTTCGCGCAGGTCGAGGATGTAGTACTTGTTGATCCATGGCGGCATGATCAGCAGCGGCCGCCGGTGGACGACTTTCGTCAGCGGCTCGTACTGGATCAGCTGTGCGAGGTCGTTCTGGAACACCACCTTGCCCGGTGTGGTGGCGACATTGACGCCCAGCTTGAAAGCGTTCTCGTCGGTCATGCTGATGCGCAGCTCGCCCTCGCCGTGCTCCAGGTCGGCAAGCAGGTTGTTCAGCCCCTTGACCAGGTTCTGCCCCCCGGACTGGAGGGTTTCGCGCAGCACCAGCGGATTGGTGAGCACGAAATTGGACGGCGACACCGCGTCGATGTACTGGCGGGTATAGAAACCCAGCTTGCGGCGCGTCTGCTCTGGCAAGTGCTTCACGCCAGCAACCGCATCACGGATGCTGCGCCCGGCAATCAGGTAGGACTGTTTCAGGTAGTCGAAGAGGAAATAGTTCTCCCACTCCTCGTCGCGAAAGCGGTTGTCGCCCTTGACCGGCGTCGCGACCGGTTCCACCGCTTGGCCCATCATGCGCAAACACGTATTGCTCCACAGCGTGGAATAGTCCCAGAACATCCGCGCCTGGGATTCGGCCACGCTCCAGGGATTGGCCAGCATGCCGGCCCACAGGTCCATGAAGGCCTTGGCCACGCCCAACTCGTCTGCAACGGCACCGGCCCGCCCGCCGGAAGCGTGTTTCCTGATGTAGTCATCGAGCAGCTTGCCCGTGCGCTGCGCCACCTCGGACAGGACTCTGGCCATTTCGGCGGGATCACCCCGGCCCGCGCCGCCTGCCGGACCCGCGCCAGCATCCGGTCCTGCCGGCCTCGACCCGCCACTCACCCGTGAATCCTGACCCATCTCTCCTCCCGCATAACGCTGCAATTGACGCGCCTGGACGCCGGCGTCAGGTTCCTGAACCGCCGTTCCCGGGCACCATGAACCGAATGATGCCATCCTCGCCAGTCACTCGAGCAAGCCGACCGGCTTCGGTGAGGTAGTGCAGGTGCGCCATGGCCTCACCCATGGCAATGCCCGTGGTGTGCGCATCCAGCGTGCGCCGGAACAGCACCGGCAGGATATCGGCTGCAGACTGCGGCCGGGAACAGGCGACCACCAGTTCGTCCAGCCGCTCCTGGTGATGCGCCTGCAGGAAGGCAATGCGCCCGTGAAGGCCGCGAAAGGGCAGCCCGTGAGCCGGCAGGACCAGCGTATCGACCGGCAAGCGGCCATGCCGCGCCAGCGAATTGATGAACAGTTGCAGGGGGTTGCCGTTCGGCTCGGTGGCCTGCACGCTGACATTGGTGGTGATGCGAGGCAGCACCATGTCCCCGGAGACCATCACGCGCAGTTCGTCGCAGTACAGCGCCGAATGCTCGGGCGAGTGCCCGTAGCCCGACACCACCTGCCAGCGCCGGCCGCCGATGCGTAACTCGTCGCCGTCCATCATGGGATGGAAGCTGGACGGAAAACCCACCACGTTGCGGCGGTAGTTGTTGCGCAGTTCGACCAGGCGGTCGGCCATGGGCTTGTCCAACCCGTTGGCGAGATACATCCGGTACATGTGCTCGGGTTCGTGATCGGCCACTTCGCCATGCACTGAGTGCGAGGCATAGAACTCGCCATGCGACATCCACAATTCGCAGCCGAAACGGCCGGTCAGCCAGCCGGCCAGGCTGGCATGATCGCTGTGGTAGTGGGTGCAGATCACGCGTCCGGCCTGCCGCCCCGCGAACCTGCCGCGGAGAATTCCTTCCCACAAGGCGCGCGTCGCGTCATCCGCAAACCCGGTATCGACGAAGACGAATTCCTTGCCGTCATCGAGCAGCCAGAGATTGATGTGGTCCAGTGTCGGGAAGGGCAGCGGCATGCGCAGCCAGTGCACCCCCGGTGCGACTTCGATGGTCTCGCCGGGGGCCACGGCCTCAGCCCACGGATACACCGGCGAGGGATCGCTGGGCGGGCGCCGCGTATGGGGTTCGGCTTGCGGCTTGTTCATCTAGCGAATCCCTGTGTGCACCGCGGTGCTGCGCGCGCCTGCGGCTGCCGTCGACCGCGCGGAAGGACGCAGAGTTCATTGCATAATCGAGGGGGTACCCCCTTCAGGCTCCCCTGCAACAGGGGCCATTTCGATAATTCCGAAACGGCCTCGTCGTCGATCATCGAGCTGGCGTGGATTCTCCCAGATTGCCCGGGTTGATGCAGGCCGCAGCCTGAAAAGCTGCCTGGGGAAAGGTGACAAATGCATGGGCATGCTCCATCATCGCGCCACCGTGCACCTGCAGACATGCCGCGGCATTGCCCGCGCGCAGACCCCCAGTCGGAATTGCCGTCAGGGGCACCCGGGGCAGGGGAGCGCGCAGGGGTATCCCCTCGCATTGTCAGGCTATCCAAGGAGGTCCTCGTGCCGTTGCTCTCGCTGGCCCACATGTGCGTCCTCGAACTGACCCCGCCCGACATGGTCTCCTGCGCTGCCGACACCGGCTTCTCCGGCATCAACCTGCGCCTCAGCCCGGCGCGCGACACGGACCCCGTCTACCCGGTCATCGGCAATACGCCGATGCGGCGCGAAACCCTGCAGCGCCTCGACGACACCGGCGTCAAGGTCCTCGACGTGGAAGTGCTGTGGCTGCGCCCGGACACCCGGCCCGGCATGTACACGGGGGTGTTCGAAACCGCGGCGCGGCTGGGTTGCCGCCAGGTGGTTGCCGCGGGCCTCGATCCCGACCTCGCCCGCGCCACCGACACCTACGCCAGCCTGTGCGCCGAGGCGCAGCCGTTCGGCCTGAACATAAACCTCGAGTTCATGGTGATCTCCGAGGTGAAGACGCTGGCCCACGCGACGCAAGTGGTGAAGGCCGCCGCGCAACCCAACAGCGGCATCCTCGTTGATGCCCTGCACATCCATCGCTGCGGATCGCCCCTGGAGTCGATTGCCGGCATCGACCCGGCGCTATTGCGCTACATGCAGTTGTGCGATGCACTACCCGAGATACCGGCGACCCTGGAGGACTTGCGTTTCGAAGCCCGCCACAACCGCCTGCCGCCGGGTGAGGGCGGGCTGCCGTTGCGCGCGCTGATGGCCGCGCTGCCGCAGCTCATCGACATCAGCGTCGAGACGCCGCTGGGAGGCAAGCGCGGCAATCTGCCGGCGGCGCAACGCGCCGAGATCCTGTTCGAAGCCTCGCGCCGATTCCTCGACAGGCTGTAAGGGCCGGCCGCGCCCCGTCGGCCCCCAGCCCCCGCTGCCCGCTTCCTGACCGACAGCAAGCATGCCGTCCCCGCTGCCGATGCCGCCCGCGCCCGGCCATCCCCTGTGCCTCGAGTTCCTCACGGCGGTCGACCTCGACGCACCATCCTTCGTCAGCCTGGCCGCGCAGCACGGCTTTCGGCGCATCAGCCTGCTGGTCAATCCGATGTCCCCTCCGTACCGGGATTTCGACCTGCTCGGCGACAGCGCTACACGGCGCGAGACGCACCGGCGCTGCGAGGAGCTCGGCGTCACTGTCGACATGATCGAGGCCTTCAACATCCAGGCCGACACCAACCCGCAATCATTCGTCCCGGCCCTCGATTCCGGTGCGGCGCTGGGACGACCGGTCATCAACCTCTTGCCGCGCGACGAAGACGAGGCGCGCATCGCCGACGGCTTTGCCGGCGCCTGCGCGCTCGCCGACCGCTACGGCTTTCCCGTCATGACCGAGATCTCCCGGCGCGCCACGCTGAAGACGTTGCCGCAGGCCGTGCGTTTCTTCCAGCGCATCGGCAGGCCGGACCTGCGCGTGGTGCTCGACACGCTGCACTTTTTCCGCTTCGGCGGCACGCTGGAACAGGTGCGCGAGTACCGCGACTGGATCGGCCGCATCCAGATCTCGGATGGCCCGGCCGGCATGCCGCTGGCCGACCAGCTCACCGAGGCACGACAGCACCGCCTCATCCCAGGGGATGGCGCCCTGCCGCTGCGCGAACTGTTGGCCGCCCTGAATCCCGGCCTGGTCATCGGCGTCGAAGTTCCCAACCCGGACTACACCACCGATGAGCGCGTGCGGCGGTCGCGCGCAGCCACCCTCGCGCTGCTACCGCCGGGGGCCGCCGCCTAGCCATCCCCGCCGGGCGATCGATCATTTGGCATTAATATCGGGCATCGCGATCTCCGATCACTTTGCCGACCACCCCGCCGCCAGCGAGGAATCCCATGGCCACCACCGCATCTGCCATCCCACAAATCGACCTGCCCGGACTGCGCTTTGCCCTGGGCGAGGACATCGACATGCTGCGCGACAGCGTGCGCGGCTTCGCGCAGAGCCAAATTGCCCCACGCGCCGGCGAGATCGACCGCGGCAACCAGTTTCCCATGGACCTGTGGCGGAAGTTGGGCGCACTGGGCCTTCTCGGCATCACGGTTGAGGAGGAATTCGGCGGCACCGCCATGGGTTACCTCGCCCACATCGTCGCCATGGAGGAGATCAGCCGCGCCTCCGCCTCGGTAGGTCTGTCCTATGGCGCGCACTCCAACCTGTGCGTCAACCAGATCCGCCGCAACGGCAGCGACGCGCAGCGGCGCAAGTACCTGCCGAAGCTGATTTCCGGCGAACACGTCGGCGCGCTGGCGATGTCGGAGCCGGGCGCGGGCTCGGACGTGGTGTCGATGAAGCTGCGCGCCGAGTATCGCAACGGGCGCTTCCATCTCAACGGCGCCAAGATGTGGATCACCAACGGTCCCGACGCCGACGTGCTGGTGGTGTACGCCAAGACCGACAGCGGGCCGGCGCACGCCAGGGCCGGCATCACCGCCTTCATCATCGAGCGTGGCATGCGCGGGTTTTCCACCTCGCCCAAGCTGGACAAGCTGGGCATGCGCGGCTCCAACACCTGCGAGCTGGTGTTCCAGGACTGCGAGGTGCCCGAAGACAACGTGCTGTCCTCGGTGGGCAGCGGCGTCAAGGTACTGATGTCCGGCCTCGACTACGAGCGCGCAGTGCTCTCGGGCGGGCCGCTGGGCATCATGCAGGCCTGCATGGACGTGGTGGTGCCCTATGTGCACGAGAGGAAGCAGTTCGGGCAATCGATTGGCGAGTTCCAGCTCATGCAGGGCAAGCTGGCCGACATGTACACCACGCTGAATGCCTGCCGCGCCTATGTGTACGCCGTTGGCCGGGCCTGTGATCG
>VGIE01000063.1 GCA_016867955.1 Betaproteobacteria bacterium | reverse complement strand
CGGCCTGATCCTGAGGAGATAGCGATGAGCGCAAACTCGATGCCCGATGCAGTCAGCAAGGCGCCGCCGCAGGAGATGGTGCGCATCACCACCGATCAGTGGACGCAGCCGTTCTGGGACGCCACGAAGGAACATCGCCTCGTGGGCGCCCAATGCGGCGACTGCGGCAAGTTCCGCGTGCCGCCGTCGCCCATGTGCCCGAAGTGCCACTCGCAGAGAATCGACTGGGTGCCGCTGTCGGGAAAGGGCACCATCTACACCTACACCATCATCACGCGCGCCATGTTCCCGTCCATGGAGCCGCACATTCCCTACGTGCCCGCGGTGATCTCGCTGGAGGGTGCCGGCGGCACGCGCCTCGTGAGCAACATCGTCGGCGCGCGCGTGGGCGACATCGCCATCGGCGGCAAGGTCCGCGTCATCTGGGAAGACCACGCCGACGGCAAGACCGTTCCGCATTTCGCGCTCGAACCGGGCTAGGAAGGCCCTGAAGGTATTGCGCCAGCCCATCGAATGTTCCAGAGGGGGATTGCATGAGGAGTGAAGCCCTTGCCATTCCGGCGCACATACCGACGTCGCTGGTGTTCGATTACGACATGTACCGGGCGCCGCAACTCGGGCACGACCCGCAACGCACGGTAAGCCGACTGCTTCAGGAAAACGCGCCTGACGTGTTCTATTCGCCGTACAACGGCGGCCACTGGATCGTCACGCGCGCCGAGACGGCGGTGGACATGCTGCGCCAGCCGGACAAGTTCTCCAGCCTGCCCGAGCACAACAAGCACCGCGAATTCAAGCCGCGCATGCTGCCCATCCAGTCGGATCCGCCCGAGCACCTGGAATACCGTAAGCCGCTGGGGGAGCGCCTGTCGCCCGAAGCGGTGCGGCAGCTTGAGCACGACATCCGCGCCTTTGCGCGCGAGATCCTTGCCGGCCTGTATCCGAAGGGGCGCTGCGAGTTCGTGCAGGAGGTGGGACTGCGCTTTCCCATTGCCATCTTCATGCGCCTGTCCGGCGCGCCCATGAAGGACGTCAAGCTGCTGGTGTCCCTCGCCGACAAGTACACCCGCTCGCCGGAGCTCGTCGACCGGCAGGATGCGGTACGTCGGCTGGGCCAGTACCTGAACAACGAGCTGCGCGACAGGGTGGCCTGTCCGCGCAGCGACCTCCTGACGCTGATCACCCAGTCGAAGGTGGGCGACCGTCCGCTGAACGACGACGAGCGCGAAGGAATGTGCGTGCTGCTGTTCCTGGCCGGCCTCGATACGGTCAAGTCGGTGCTGTCGTTCATCTTCGCCCGGCTGGCGCAATCGCCGGAGCACTACCGGCGGCTGGTGGCCAATCCCGAAACGATCGGTACGGCCATGGAAGAGCTCATGCGCCTGAGCGGCGTGTCGCAGCCCGAGCGCGGCGTGACGCATGACTTCGTCTACCGCGGCGTGCCGTTCCGCAAGGGGGATCGGGTGGTGTTCATCACCCCGCTCTACGGCATGGATGACCGCGTCACGGAGAATCCCTTCGAACTGGATTTCGACCGGCCCATGCCCAGGCACTGGGTCTTCGGCGCTGGAACCCACCGCTGCCTCGGCTCGCACCTGGCGCGCCTGGAAATCCGCGTCCTGATCGAGGAGTGGACGAAGGCCATCCCCGCCATGGGCGTCGAGAACAACCAGGCCATCGAGGCCGAAGGCCGGGGACTGGTCTGGACGCCGAAGGCGCTGCCGCTGGTGTGGCAGGTGTCCTGACGCGGCGCTGCGATCGGGCCTCGCCGCAACGGGAGTAAAATACTGCCAGTTTAAAGCCAAGTACTTGAACCCTTCTACGAATATAGGGTATTTACTGACATGCTTGTGGGGTGCCATGGCGGCGCTCTCCGGGCCTTGGTCCGCAGTCCGGAGCCCCGTCCGTATAATTGTCCGCAACCGGCCGCGCGCTGCAGCAGCGCCGGTCCCGGCACCGGCGGGTGGTGAACGCGTCGCGACAAGCGCGGCATCCACCGCCATGGCAGCCCAACGAACGGGAGGTTCCATGCGGGTGGTTCCGGCTTTGCCCGCTTTTCGCCCGCACCTGGCGGCGCGGCGCCGCGCGCCGGCGCACCCATGAGCGCCATCCTGCCCGTCGCACCCGCATTGCGCTGGCGCCTGGCGGTGCTGGCCGCGGTGGCCCTCGCCGCCACCGTCGCCATGCTGGCGCAGGACCCCATCCCGCAGCCGGAGTCCTTCCACAACTTCGCCGATGCGCGAACTCTCTTCGGCGTGCCGAACTTCTGGAACGTCGCCTCCAACCTGGTGTTCCTTGCGACGGGCGCGCATGGCCTCGCCGAATACGCCCGCTGCCGGCCGGTGCTCGATCCCCCACTGCGGCCGGCTTACCTCACGGTGTACATCGGCAGCCTGCTGATCTGCCTCGGCTCGGGCTGGTATCACCTCGCGCCCGACACGCCGCGCCTCACCTGGGACCGCCTGCCCATCGCCATGACCTTCATGGGCGTGTTCGCGGTGGTGGTGGGCGAGTACCTCGGTCCGCGCTGGGGACGGCACCTGCTCGCGCCGCTGCTCGCCGCCGGCCTGCTGTCGGTAGCACACTGGCACTTCAGCGAGGCCGTCGGCCGCGGCGACCTGCGCTACTACGCGCTGGTGCAGGTGGTGCCGCTGCTGCTGGTGCCGCTGATCCTCATCCTGTTCCGGCCCGTGGCATCGCTGAATGCGCAATCGGGGCCGCTGCCGGCAGCTTATCTCTGGGGCGTGGTCATGCTCTATGGCGTGGCCAAGGCCAGCGAGGTGTACGACCCGGAACTGCTGCAGATCACCGGCCTGAGCGGGCACACCTTGAAGCACCTGTTCGCCGGGACCGGCGTGTGGCTGTTCGTGCTGGCCATGCGCAGGAAGCGATTGCGTCAAGCGACGATTTCAGCGTGACCGAAATGGCTCCCGATGAAGGGGAGCTTGAGGGAAATATTCGCTCGGTCGTGAAGTGAGCTCCAGGGAGGTTCCATGGCCCACCCTAAGAAGCAAGCCGCATCACCCTCCCGAAGGGCGCGCGGCACCGAGTCCGCGCCGGAGGCGACTGCGCGCAAGCTCGACGACCGAAAACTGGACGCCTTCCCCGACCGCATCGACCTGCGCGACTGGGCCTACCAGCCGACGCTGGCGCCGCTGACCGCGCAGCTCGTCAACTGCGCGCATGTGCCCAAGATCCTCAACCAGGGCAGCGAAGGCGCCTGCACCGGCTTCGCGCTGGCCGCGGTGATCAACTTCCTGCTGCACTGGCGCGGCATTGATCGTCGCGTCAGCCCGCGCATGCTGTACGAGCTCGCGCGCCGCTACGACGAATGGCCGGGCGAGGCCTTCGAGGGGTCGTCCGCGCGCGGCGGCATGAAGGCCTGGGCGCGCCACGGCGTGTGCACGCGCGCGCGGTGGCCGGACGACCGCCACGGCCCCGGCCACTTCGGCCAGGATGCGGTGGACGAGGCACGCCTCACCCCCGGCGGCGACTACTACCGCGTGGACTACCGCCAGGTGCGCGACGTGCACGCCGCGCTCTGCGAAACCGGTATCGTCTACGCCACGCTGATGGTGCACGAGGGTTGGGACGCGCCGGGGCCGACGACGGTGGACGTCATCGACCCGGATGCGCCGAACCGCGCAGGGCAGGTCACGCTGCCGGTCATCCAGCGCAAGGGCCGCGCCGCCAGCGGCCATGCCGTGGCGCTGGTGGGCTACACCGCGCAGGGTTTCATCGTGCAGAACTCCTGGGGCGAGGGCTGGGGCGCCGGCGGCTTCGCGCTGCTGCCCTACGAGGACTTCATGCTGCATGCCACCGACTTGTGGGTGGCGCAGCTCGGTGTGCCGGTCACGGCCGACCTGTGGGCGGGCGGCGCCGCCGACACCACCAGCGGCGCCTTCCGCGCCGGTGACGCCGTGCCGCTGGCAGACATCCGGCCCTTCGTCATCGACGTGGGCAACAACGGCCTCCTCTCCGACCGCGGCAACTACTGGACCACCGAGGCCGACCTCGAGCGCCTGTTCCTCGAAACCATCCCGGCGCGCACCGCCGGCTGGCAGAAGCGCCGCGTCATGCTCTACCTGCACGGCGGCTTGAACAGCGAGCGTGACGTCGCCAAGCGAATCGTCGCCTTCCGCGACGTCTGCCTCGCCAACGAGATCTACCCGCTGCACGTGATGTGGGAGACCGACTGGTTCGCCTCCGCGCGCCATGTGCTGGAGGACCAGTTCACCGAGGCCGACGAGCGCGCCGGCGGTGGATTTCTCGAACACCTGCGCGAGGCGCGCGACCGCGTGCTCGAGCTCACGCTGGCTGCGCCCGGCGGCGCGCTGTGGCGCGAGATGAAGGAGAACGCCGAGCTCGCCTCCATCGGCCCGCAGGGTGCCATGAACCTGGTGGTGAAGTACGCGAAGCAGGCCAAGGCGGCGTTGATGAAGGAAGCCAAGGCCGAAGGATCGGGCCCGTGGGAGCTGCACGTCGTCGCCCACAGCGCCGGCGCCATCCTCGCCGACCACGCCATCCCGCAGCTCGCCAGCCTCGGCCTCGCATGGAAGACCCTGCAGTTCATGGCCCCGGCCATGCGCATGGATTTGTTCAAAGACGTGGTGATGCCCGAGATCGCCGCCAGGCGCTGCCCGCGGCCGAGCCTCTACATCCTCGACGACGAGGCCGAGCGCGGCGACGACGTCGGGCCTTACGGCAAGTCGCTGCTGTACCTGGTGAGCAATGCCTTCGAAGCCGAGCCCGGCGTGCCGCTGCTGGGGATGCAGATTTTCCTGGCGGCGGATGCGAAGGTTAGTAGATTGCTAACCGAGGACCTGGACGCGCGGAAGGGTGTGGTCGTGGCCGGTGAAGCGGGGGAGATGGGAGCGGTGTCGAGGAGCGAGACGCACGGTGGATTCGACAACGATGTGGCGACGATGAACTCGGTGCTGACGCGGATTCTGGGAGAGGTGCCGGGGAGGGTGTTTGTGGAGAGGGATTTGCAGTTTTGAAGGTTAATCGGGGTCAGAGCGACATTCCTTGTTCCGCTTCCTTCGCTCTGTGCGGCACTGAGCACTGGCCCTACATCTGTGGCTGCGGGCGTTTTCAGTGGACGACAACGGTCTCAAGCACAGGCCACGCTTCAGGTTGCGCGGTGTTCAACTCTTACACAGGGGCGCCCTGAAGGTGAATGGTGTCCCGAGGCGCTACCGCTTTCCCATGGTTGCGGATGGTGATGTCTATATCGCAGCCGAGTCGCGTCAGCAGGCGCATAAGGCGCTCGACTGAAATCTCGCGGAATTGACCATTGAGCAGCCGTGAAACGTCCGGCTGGCTCAGGCCCATGCGTTGGGCCGCTGCGACCTGGGTCAGCGCTTGCGCGGTGATGACCCCCTGGATCCGGGTCACCAGTTCTGCTTTCAGCAGGTGGGTTTCGGCATCGGGAAAGCCGAGATCAGCAAAGATGTTCTTCGTGCCGCGCATTTCAAAAATATGGCGGAAGCGCCATAGTATGTCAAGTATGCGATCCGCCGAGCATCTCTCGGACGGACCACGATTTGGTGTGCACCGCTTGTAGCCCGTAATCCTGGCCGAGTGGTGAAGCATTCAGGACAGACCCACGGCCCGGCCTCGCAGTATCAAACCGGATCCACTGTAGCGCTGCTCCCCAGCATCCTCTCGATCGATGCAACCATGCCCAGGAGTTTGGGCGGAACGGTTGCAATCATCTTTTCCTTCGACAGGGTCTTGTTCTCGACGACGCAGGCAACGAACCCGGTTTCGCCGGTGTCCGACACACGAATGGTCGTGGCGATCGCATTGGCGCCATTGCCGGATGTGAAGCAGAAGCCGTTCTTCTTCAGCTCACCCATGCGGCTCTGTACGGCGGCCCTCAATGCCTTGGCGGCCGGCGGGTTGCTTGCCTCCATGGCCTTGATGACTTCCTCACGCTCCTCCTTCTCCGCACCCGCCAGATAGCATTCGCCGACGAAGCCGTCCTCGAGCGGGCGCCGCGCGCCGATCTCCGGCTTGTTCACGATGGTCTCGACGACCCGGCAGCTCTCGACGATGACGATGGCGGTTCGGTCGCGCAGGCCGAGATTGACCGCACCGCCGATGTCCTCGGCCAGCTTCTGCATCAGGGGATGGGCAATCCTGCGCAGGGGCATGGTGACGAGCCGGGGGTAGGCGAGCGAGAGGGTCGCCAGGCCCAGCTCGAACTTGCCGTCCCTGGGCTTGAGATAGCCCATCTCGCACAGCGTGCGCGTCAGGCGCCACACCGTCGACTTGTGCTCGCCCGTGTGCCGGCAGAAATCGCTGTTGCCGAGGACGGCCGCACCCCCGGAAAAGGCATCCAGGATGCGTAGGCCGTTGGACAGCGTGTAGGCAAAGCGGGGGTCCTTCTCCACGGCTTTTTTCTTGCGCGGTCGGGTTTTCGTGGCCATGGCTTTCTTTGACGTGGCGAATGGGTGTGTGTGTAATATACACAGTAAGTTTGTATTATTCAAACACACCATTTTCCGGCTCGCCGATGCCGGGCCATCCACCTCCCCTAGGGGCACCTTACATGACCCGTGAAAACCCGCTGAAAGTCACACCGCTGGCATACGCCCTGGGGGCGACCGTCCACGGGCTCGACATGAGCCGACCGCTCACACCCGGCGTCATCCAGCAGATTCGCGAGGCCTGGCACGCGCATCTGGTGCTGTTCTTCCCGAAGCTCAACCTCACCGACGAACAGCAGGTCGAACTGGGCAGCCAGTTCGGCGACCTGGCCGCCATCAGCCAGAAGGACGACGACAGCCGCAGCTACCTGAAGCGGCGCGGCAAGATGCTGGTGCTGGACGAGGTGCAAGGCGGCGTCCGGAACAACAAGGCCGTCTGGCACAGCGATGTCAGCTTCACGGAGCAGCCGCCGATCGGATCGCTGGCCACCCTGCGGGTCTGCCCGTCCCGGGGTGGCGACACGATGTGGTCGAACCAGTACGAAGCCTACGAAACCCTAAGCCCGGCCATCCAGGCCATGATCGAGGGGCTGCAGGCGGAGCACGGCACGCCGCTCACGGGCAAGGCCGTGCATCCCGTCGTCCTTCGTCACCCGGTGACGGGTCGGCGGGCGCTGTTCGTGAACCGGCTGTTCACGTCACGGATTGTCGGTTTCACGACGCTGGAAAGCGAAGGCATCCTCGACATGCTGTTCGCGCACATGGAACAACCGCAGTTTTCATATCCGCTGGCAATGGAGCGCCGGCGACGCGGTGCTCTGGGATAACCGCTGTACGGCGCATTACCCGATCAACAACTACAGCGAGCCGCGCGCCTTGTGCAGGGTCACCATTTATGAGCGATAGGAAGGCGCGCTGCGGGGGGTAAATTAAATCCATGGGGTCAGAGTGAGTATTTTGCCGAGACAAATTGTCGGCATTCAGGCTTTCGGGCGTGCTGATCCTTCATTGCGGGAGTACCGTGTCTGCCATAATCTCGTCGGTGCGCATACAGGAGGGGACGTTCATGCAAAAGCTTGCCATCGATTCCAGCACTGAACTCGGCAGGATTCTCGTGAACGCGGTTCAGCCGGCGGACCTGCCTCCGCACCGGCGGGCGTACCAGTTGTTCCGGGTCGAGGCGCCGGAGATCACCCCCGGCAAGACCCGGTCGATCTCGCATCTCTGCACCACGGATGTGTGTTTCGCTGCCTTGCAGACGCTGAGTGAAGGCGGCGAATCGCGCATGCATTCGCATGCGGCGATGGACGGGTTCTGGATGGTGCTCAAGGGCCGCGCGGTGTTCCTCAGCCCGGGCGGGGAGGCATTCCGCCTCGGGCCCATGGAAGGCATCATGATCCCGCGCGGCGTGCCCTATTCATTCCACCAGGAGGGGGAGGAACAGCTGAACATCCTGCAAATCGAAATGCTGCACGCGCGCGCCAGGCGCAACACCTATACGAGCTATGGCGAAGCGTGCAGTGAGGAGCACATCGCGCGCGCCCAGGCGCAGGTTGACTTCTACGACGCGCGGCACAGGACGGTGCCGGTGGACGGGCCCGCCGCGTCCTGAGGGTGCCGCGAGGCAGCTCAGCACGGCAACAGGCAGGGTCGGTATAAACGGCTCACACCGGCCGCGTTTTGTTCGATCGCAGGCAGGGCCGCCTGTATCATTGGGATTTGGTTTTCGAGGTGCGCAATGATTGACAAGGCCGCGGGAGAAGAAGAGGGGAGGCGACCGCTCACGGGTGTTCGCGTCATCGAGGTGGGCTTGATGCATGCGGGTCCCATCGCCACGGGCATGCTGGAGGCGCTGGGCGCCGAGGTGATCAAGGTCGAGGGCGTGAAATCCGGGGATCCCGCCCGCCCCATGGACAAGACCTACGGGCAGGATGGCAAGCTGCTGGAAGGGCGTTCGGCGATATTCGAGTCCTATAACAGCGGCAAGAAAAGCATCAGCCTGGACCTTAAGCATCCCGAGGGACGCAGGCTGCTTCATGCGCTGGTTGCAAAGTCCGACGTGTTCCTGCAGAACATGCGCGCCGCAACCGCGGTCTCCCTGGGAATCGATTTCAACAGCCTGCTGGTGCATAACCCGAAGCTTGTCTATGCGTCGATATCCGGATTCGGACCATCCGGCCCGGACGCCACGCGCCCGGGCCTGGATCCGGTCGGCGTGGCCCGCTCGGGCATGATGGCCGCGCTGTGCGGCGGAAGCCACATGCCGCCCTACCTGCCGCCGACGGCCGTCGCCGATCGCATGGCGGGCATTCTGGCCTCGTACGGGATTCTTGCCGGACTGTTCGCGCGCGATCAGACCAGCCAGCCGCAGCAGATCGAGAGCTCCCTGCTGGGCGGCGCCATGTGGCTCGGTCACATGAATCTCCAGTACTCGCTGTTCAAGGGCGAGGAATTGTTCCCGGCTCCATCGGTGGAGACGCCGCTCTATACGGCCTACCGGTGCGAAGACGGCTGCTGGATCGTCATCTGGATCCAGAACGAGCGCGCCTGGTCGGCGTTCGCACAGGCGATCGACATGGTGCCACTGGCGACGGACCCGCGATTTGCCACCGCGAAAGTCCGCAACGACAACCGGCGGGCGCTGGCGGATCTCCTGGTGAAACGCTTCGCGGAGAAGACCTGTCCCGCGTGGGAACAGATTCTGGCCAGGTACCCGGATCTGGTCTTTCAGCCGGTTCGCAAGCCCACCGAGGTGGGGTCTGATCCACAGGTGCTGGCCAATGGCTACGTCGTGGAGGTCAATCACCCGGAGCTGGGGATAGTCAAGCGCATGGCGCTGCCGCTACACGTCAATGGCGCGCCCATCGGCGGCTTTGCCAAGCCCGCACCGCGTTTGGGTGCAGACAGCTTCGACGTGCTTTCCACGGTCCTGGGCCTGGGTGACGCGGAAATACGCGCCCTTGAGGCCAGTGGAGTCACCGGCGGCGCGCGCGGCGCCTAGGAACTCTCACCGATCACCCCAGCGCTGTGGTCCTGCATGCGCAGCGCCGCCATCGCTGGCGGACGCGCGCCGCTGCGGGTGGCGCCCTTGCAAGCGGAGAG
>VGIE01000062.1 GCA_016867955.1 Betaproteobacteria bacterium | reverse complement strand
GCCGCGATGGCGCACGCCCGCATGGGAGCCACGGTGGTGGCGCTCGGCTTCTGCATGGCCGCGGATGCGATCACCCCCGCGATGGCGAGCCGCAAGGAGCTGACCTTCAAGTTCCCGATGGGCTGGACGCGGCGGGATTTCGAAGTGGCGGCGGACGTGCTGGCGAAAGGCACGGTTGGCACCGTGGGTACGGCTGACACAGTGGGCACCGTGGAGCCGCGCGCGATGCTGACCGACGTGGTGGGCATGGACGCGCTGCCGCAGGCATTCGAAGCGCTGCGCCGGCCGGCCGATCAATGCAAGGTGGTGGTGGATCCCTGGGGTTGAAGGGCTGACCCACCCGGGCTCACGCAGGCGCGGCCCTGCTGCAGGACGCCGTCAATCGCGCGGTGGCCGTGTCGCAGAACGCCGGCGTGCGGGCCCTTCTCGTGCACGCCCTCCACAAAAAGGCGCGGCAGTTCCATGAACATTACGGTTTCCAGCCCTCGCCGACGCACCCGATGACGCTGATGCTGCGCCTCGCGCACCTGAAGGCCTGACCCGCCCGGGCTCACCCCATGAGCCTGCATCGCGGGTATACTGGTTCCGTCGCCGATTTAAGCAACAACTTGCGGGCGACTCATAAATGCCGCTAAAGCGCTGGCAGGCCTCCACCGGGGTCGGCCACCGGCCGACTCACGCGAACCCACGGAGGCCTCATGCATGACCATCCCGCCCGATACGAAAAGTCCCTGCGCCTCGCGCCGCCCGACCTGCCCGGGGACGAGCGCCACCTCGCGCAGCTGCCGCAATGGGTCAACACCCTCCTCAACCCGCTCCTTCCCCGCGCGACATGCCCCGGGGTCGAACTCCATCAGCCCATGGCTCACCCCATGAGCCACACCCTTGGCCACAATGGCGGCACGCAACGCCGGACCGGCAGCAACAAAAGAAAGGGGGGAACACGATGAAATGCAAACCTGGCGACCTCGCGATCGTCATCAATGCGCAGATCAGCGACAACCTCGGCAACATCGTGCGCATACTGAGGCTCGATGACGGATCCGGGAAATTCGTGTTCAAGGGCCAGGGCAGGGTGTGGATCGTCGCCAGCCCACGGCCGATGACCTGGGCCTTGCGCGGCAAGCAGTACCGTGACACGACCGGCCCGGTGCCCGAGAACCGCTTGCAACCCATCCGCGGACTGGATCCGGGGAGACGAGCCGGCCGCGCTGCCGCCCGGCGCGTGACAACCCCCAAGGGCAAGGAGCAGGAGCAATTGCGCATCCCCGCGACCCTGTTCTACTAGCGCAGCATCCAAGGCTGGCCCACCGGGAGGCGACTCCGAACGGGCCGGGGGATTTGTAAGCCAGATTGCGGCCCCGGAATTCTTCCGAACCCGCTAAACAGGAGATTGCCATGACCGACCTCATCAACCGCCGCCCGGCGGGCTTCGACTACGACTTCCGTCCCGCGAGCTACTTCGAAGACGTCGACCCGAAAACCATCATCCTCTCGTCGATCAGCGGCGAGCACCGCCGGCGGGACGTCGAAGCGCGACTCGCATCCGGGGATTTCAACCCCCTGGTGTGGGGCGAATGGCTCACCGACCCCACGCTCGACCCCGACACACGCAGACTTCTCTCATCGGTGCACCCGGGCCTGATGAGCGGAGAATACCTCCCGCCCATGGGCGCGCAGGACATCGAAATCGCGCGGGTGGTGCTCGCCTCCGTCACCGGAGACGTCATCAGCGTGCGCGCCCGCCGGGGCCATGGCAGCGCCGGCGGCATCGCCTACCTCGTGGTCGACGAATACGAAACCGACTACCAGCTCACGCAGCAGCATTCGGCCAGGCCCCTGACCCTGGGCGAGCTGATCGCCCTGATCAACACCGCCGGGCGCGACGACGACGAGACCGCCGGCGGCCTCGCCATCAGCCACGTGGTCTGGCACTGCGAGCAGGGCGAGTGCGAAGGCATGCGCGGATTCGTCCGCGTGGAATCGGCCTTCTATCCGGAGCTGAACCGGTTCTTCGACACGGTGCTGGGCGAGTACCTCGACGGCGTGGAGGAGGCGATCCGGTAAATGTTGCCGGCGACTCATGAATGCCGCTAAAGCGCTGGCAGGCCCCCACCGGGGTCGGCCACCGGCCGACCCACACGGACCCACGGAGGCCCCATGCCGCAACACCCCGAGCACCAGGACGAATTTCCCCGCATCATCATCCTGCGCAGCCACGTGATGGCCCTGCCCGTCGACGAGGATTACTGCGCGCGGCTCCTGCAGTCCATCAACACCTATCGCGCGCAGATCCTCGAGCGGCCGCATTACAAGCCCGAGGAGGGATGGGATGACCTCGAGGCGCTGCAGCAGGAAGCAGGGCAGCAACCGCAGCAATTCCGGACGACCAGGCACCTTTACTGGGGCCGTGCGCGGCGGTCAAGCCGGGCGTACAGGAGGTTTGATCCAGGACAGACCAGCGCCCAGCGGGAGGAATTGCTGCGAATTTGCTGCGGCGAGCACCGGGCGGTCCTTTTCAGGCAAGACTGTTGCAAGGCTGAGTCCGGCCTCGGATTCATCGAACTCGCGAACCCGCGCATCGTTGTACATCTCGATCGGCACGGAGATCACAGGCCGCAGCAAAACCCGGACCGTGGACCGTATGGGAGGGCGATCCGCCTCGGCCGCGCGCCGACGACGGCTCAGTCCTGCTGAATGTTGTACTTCTGGACCACGGCGCGCCAGCGGGGCACCTCTTCGACGAGGAACGCCTGCATTTCCTGCGGCGTGCCTGCCACCACGTTCATGGCAAAGCGGTCTTCCAGCGGACCGCGCACGGCCGGGATTTCCAGGACACGCTTGACTTCGCGGTGCATGGTTTCGATGATCGGCCGCGGCGTGCCTGCCGGGGCGAGCATGCCCCACCAGGAAATCACCGAGAAACCGGGGAAGCCGCTCTCGGCGAACGTCGGCACGTTGGGCAACTGCTTGACGCGCCGCGGCCCGGTGACCGCGAGCGGCCTGAACCGGCCGCTTTCGATGTGGGCCATCTGCGAGGCAATGGACGACATGAAGCTGTCGAGCGTGCCGGCGACCGCGTCGGCGAGAAAAGGCGCGCCGCCCTTGTAGGGGATGTGCACCACCCGAAAGCCCCCCTGCGCCTCGAGGATCTTGATTGACAGGTGCCCGAGGCTGCCGTTGCCCACGGTGCCGAAGTCGACCGCTTCGGGCTTGGCGCGAACGGCCTGCAGCCAATCGGCGACATTGCGATAGGGGCGGGACTGGTGCGTGGACAGGACCATCGGCGATGTGCCGATGACCATGACCGGATCAAGGTCCTTGAGTGTGTCAAAGCCCAGTGTGGGAATCAGACTCGGATTGACCGCATGCGTGTCGAAGACCAGCAGGAACGTGTAACCGTCCGGCAGGGCCCTGGCCGCGATGGCTGTGCCCATCGAGCCGCTCGCTCCCGGGCGGTTGTCCACCACAATCGTCCAGTCCCGCAATTCCTTCAAGTACTGGGAAAAAGTACGCGCGAGCGGGTCGATCGAGCCGCCCGGCGGGAACGGAACGATCAGCCGGATCGGCTTGTTGGGCCATGGGCTCGCCTGCGCGAATGCCGTCATAGGCGCGAGCATGGGCAGCGTTGCTGCCTGCGCGATCGTCAAAATTGCTTTGCGACGGCCTTTCTGCATCGTCTCTCCTCCTGTCGATTCAACGTGAAGCAGCACGACGATGGCGCCGTACCGCACCCGGATCTCGTTCCCCGGGAATGAGGTTAGCACTCCCTTGCCGAATAGCACAGGCCGCGTGGAGCGCTCTGCCAATACGGGAGGCGCGCGCCGGCGAAGCGACCGGCTAGCCGCGCAGCAATTCCAGCAGCGCCTCCCCGTAGCGCTCGCGCTTCTTCTGGCCGACGCCGCTGATGCGGCCGAGGGCGTCCAGGGTCCGCGGGCAGGCGCGGGCGAGTTCGGCGAGGGTGGTGTCGTGGAACACCACGTAGGCGGGCACGCCGTGTTCCCTGGCGGTGGCGGCGCGCCAGTCGCGCAGGGCCTTGAAGCGCTCGAGGGTGGCGGCGTCCAGCGCATCGGCCGCGGTGGCGCCGGTGCGCTTGCCCGACGCGCGGCGCGCCGCGCTGACCTTGCGCATCTGCACTGACGCCTCACCCTTGAGCACCGCGCGGCTGGCCTCGGTGAGGCGCAGCGCGCCAAAGGCGCCGTGGTCCACTTCCAGCAGGCCCTGCGCCACCAGCTGGCGGAACACCGCGCGCCAGGTCTTCTCGTCGAGGTCGGTGCCGATGCCGAAGGTGGAGAGCTGCTGGTGGTCCCACTTGCGCACGCGTTCGGTGTCGCGGCCGAGCAGCACGTCGATGAGGTGCACGGCGCCGAAGCGCTGGCCGCTCCTGAACACGCAGGACAGCGCCTTGCGCGCGGCCCCGGTGCCGTCCCACACTTCGGGCGGCTCGAGGCAGTTGTCGCAGTTGCCGCAGGGCTGCGATTTCTCCCCGAAGTACTCGAGCAGGCGCACGCGCCGGCAACCGGTGGATTCGCACAGGCCGAGCAGCGCGTCGAGCTTGGCGCCGGAGGTGCGCTTGTACTGCTCGCTCGCCTCCGATTCGCCGATCATGCGGCGGTGGTTCACCACGTCCGCGAGGCCGTAGGCCATCCAGGCATCGGCGGGCGCGCCGTCGCGGCCGGCACGACCGGTCTCCTGGTAGTAGCCCTCGATGCTCCTGGGCAGGTCGAGGTGGGCGACGAAGCGCACGTCGGGCTTGTCGATGCCCATGCCGAAGGCGATGGTGGCAACGATGATGACGCCTTCATCGCGCAGGAAGCGCTGCTGGTGCCTGGCGCGCGTGGCCGCGTCCATGCCGGCGTGGTAGGGCAGCGCGGTGAAGCCCTCGTCGCGCAGCCAGGCGGCAGTTTCTTCGACCTTCTTCCTCGACTGGCAATAGACAATGCCGGCGTCGCCGGCGTGCTCGCCGCGCAGGAACAGCAGCAGCTGCCGACGCGCCTCGGCCTTCTCGACGATGCGGTAGCGGATGTTGGGGCGGTCGAAACTCGAGATGAACACGCGCGCGCCGGCAAGGCCGAGGCGCTCGATGATCTCGGCGCGCGTCTGCGCGTCGGCGGTGGCGGTGAGCGCGATGCGCGGCACGCCGGGGAAGCGCTCATGCAGCATGGAGAGCTGGATGTACTCCGGCCGGAAGTCATGGCCCCACTGCGACACGCAGTGCGCCTCGTCGATGGCGAAGAGCGCGATGCCGTGGCCGGGTGCGGTTTCGAAATCGGTGTCGAGGCTTCCGCCGCCGTCCAGGCCGGCGTCACCCTTGTCGCCGAGGTCCGTGTCCGCGCCGGCATCCCGGCCGTTGCCGCGCTGCAGGCGGTCGAGCAGGTTGAGGAAGCGCCCGGTCATGAGCCGCTCGGGGGCGACGTAGAGGATGTCGATGCCGCCCGCGAGGAGCGCGCGCTCGATCGAGGCGGCCTCCTCGGCCGTTTGCGTGGAATTGAGGAAGGCGGCGTCCACCCCCGCCTCGCGTAGCGCCGAGACCTGGTCCTGCATGAGGGCGATGAGCGGCGACACCACGATGCCGACGCCGCGGCGCAGCAGCGCCGGGATCTGGTAGCACAGCGACTTGCCGCCGCCCGTGGGCATCAGCACGAGGCAGTCGCCGCCCGCGGCCACGTGGTCGATGATCTCCGCCTGCGGGCCGCGAAAGGCGGGGTAGCCGAAGATGGACTTGAGGAGCGAGAGGGGGGTGGGTGCGATCGGGACGCTGGCAGCGACAGAGATTGTGTTCATGGGGAGTGATAGCCGGCTTCGCGCTGGTGGCGTATGCCCAGGACGGTCACACGATCAGTTGCTTCGTCGTAATCGTAAAGTGCGAGATAGCCGCTGCGTCCACGGGAAATGACCAGCTCGCGCGATCCGGCCTCGGCGAGGCGCCCTATCAGCGGATGTTGCCTCAGGACTTCAATGGCATGCGTCACGAGCGACGCAGTTCGTGCAGCGGCGCCTGGATCATCGGCAGACAGAAAATCCCCAACGCGCTCAAGGTCGGCTAACGCGCGTGGCGCGTAGTCGATGACTGTCATGCAGCCAGCTCAGCGTTTGTACGAACGGGGCTTGGGCACCTTGCGCCCGGACGCTCTTGCCAGAAACCACGCATGCACATCTTCTGACTTGTAGACGCGACCAGTCTCGGCGACTTCGGCGCGGGCGAGCAGTGCGCTTTCGACGAAGTCGCGGCGCTTTTCCATGGCCGAAGCTTGCGTTTCCAGCGCCTCGACCATCCACGCATGGGCCGTCTTGCCGGCGGATTCGGCCAACTGGGCAATGCGCTTCTTGAGCGCCTCGGGAAGTTTCAGGGTGGTGGTGGTTGCCATCAGTTGCCTCATTCCAGCGTGGGATCGCATTTCGGTAGCACCAAAGTACCACCGGGTGCACATCGCGTCAATTTGCGCAGGGAGTCAGCGCAGCACGCCCACCTCTTACTTCGCGAGCAGCCCCTTGGCGTAATCGCCATGTGGGCGGCCACGGTCCTTGGTGTCGAAGGCGCGCGTGGCCTCCTTGCCGCAGTGCCGGGTCATCACCTCGGGCGCCGCAGGGTGCTGCGGGATGTAGGCCGAGAAGTCGTACACGCGACCGTGGATGGCCATCCAGCAATCGTTCGGCGTGGCGTGCCGCGCGACCTCCTGCAGCGTGAAGGCCGGCCGGGCAGTCGCCGCGCCCTTTGCCGCCGGTGTCGGTGCCTGGGCAACGCGGTCGGGCACCACTCCCCCGGGTGCCGGGGTGGCCATCCGCGCATCTGGCAGTGACGGGCGCTCGGGATCGCCAGTGCGCAGCAGTGCGAGGCTGTCCTCGAATTCGTCGACCTGCCGCGCGAGCGCTGCACGGTCGCCGGTGCTGATCAACAGCGACATGCGATAGGCCTGCATACGCATGCGCCCGGCCTCGTTGACCGCGGCGGCGGCGCCGTCCAGTTGCCAGGACACCCACAGCGTGAGCACGATTGACAGTGCGGCAAGCAGCAGGAAAGGCGCCTGCACCAAGGCGAGCTTGACGCCAAGGCTCCGCTGCTTGCGGCCGCGGTTCATGGCCACGCTGCCCATTGCCGTTTGCCGTTCACCGCATGGTCCTACTCAGCCCGGGATTCATCCGCACACTCTAGGCGCGCGGGACGCCTCGCACTTGATCCGTGTCAACCTCCCGGCGGGCGGAGGGGCGGCGCAGGGGAAGTGTCGGAAGCATCACGCCCGGACGAAGATGATAATTATCATGTCTTGAAGGCATTACCGGAGCGGATAGGCTATTCAATTCGATAGTATTTTCCCGGCCATTCCCCGGACAAGCAGCGGCCATCCCGCCGCAACGGTGAGGCGCCCCTCCCCGCTGCGCGCGCCTGTTTGCAACCACCCGGAATTGCGCGATACTGCCTTGGCTGGCCGCTTCGCACGACGCGCCCGGATTCCCGGCGGACGACCAAGGAGGAAGCGATGAACCTGAATGGTGGATTTTCCGCATTGCGCGCAGCAGGCCTTGCTGCAGGCCTCGCGCTCTCGGTGGCATTGGCGCCGACAGCACGGGCGCAGGGCGATGCCAACTGGCAGAAGATCGTGGCCGCCGCCAAGAAGGAAGGCAGCCTGGTGATCTATTACCAGGCGGTGCCGCCGGTGGTCGAGCGCGTGGTCAAGGACTTCATGGCCATGTACCCGGAGATCAAGGTCGAGGCCAAGCGCCAGGTGCAGCCGGCGCAGCACATGGCGGTGATCGAGAACGAAAAGAAGTCGAACCTGGATGGCGCGGACATCTCGCAGTACGCCAACGCCATCTGGTACCGGGACAAGATGGCCGAGGGCTTCTTCCTGAAGCCGGCGGGGCCGGCGCTGGAGTATTACCCGAAGGACTATCTTCTCTATGGCGCCGTGCCGGTCATTGCGGTCATGCCGTTCATGATGGTCTACAACACCAACCTCGTGAAGCCGCCGATCACCGGCTACCGTGATTTCCTGCGCCCGGAACTGAAAGGCAAGATCTCCACCTCCGACCTGGTGGCCGAGACGGCGTTTGCCTGGTACGAGTTCATCGAGAAGAGCATGGGCGAGGACTTCCTCGCCAAGCTCGCCGCGCAGTCGCCCAGGCTCACGCCGAGCGTGGTGCCGGCCACGCAGGGGGTCGCTTCCGGCGAGATGCACGCAGCGATGAACACCATCTACGGGATCACCAACCCGCTGATCACGCAGGGCGCCCCCCTGAAAGTGGTGCAGCCCAACCCGGCCTTCGCCAGCCAGGACGTGGTGGCGGCGCTGGCGCACTCCAGGCGGCCGAATGCGGCGCTGGTGTTCCTCGATTTCATGATGTCGCGCCGCGGGCAGACGGCCTGGAACGGCAGGGGCGAGACGGCCAGCCCCATCCCCGGCATCCCCGGGTCGCTGGACGCCAAGACCATGCAGCCGTGGGACCCGTTCCGCTACACCATCGAATTCCAGCAGGCCTACCGGGCGAAGTGGAACAAGCTGTTCAAGCCCTGATCCGGTCGGGATCCCTGGCGCTGGCGTCACCGATCTAGTCGATAACCCGCGGTGCGCGATTCATGCGCGCTGCGCGATGCCGTGACGTGAGGCGAGGCACGTACGGATGTCCGCGAAGCGCGGCAGCAGCGCGCCGCCCCGCGCGGCACGATGGCGGGCGGCTCAGATCGCCTCGAAGAGGATCTCCTGCGCCCCGTTCCACAGGGCCTTGCGGCCGAGTTCCCGGAGGTTCTCGCGTCCCTCGGTGATGCTCAGGAAATGATTCCCTGCCAGTTGTCCCATCTTGCTGGCGAAGCAGCAGGAACCATAGGCCAGGATGAACTCGGTCTCGCTGTATCCGCCGGGGTAGTACAACATGTCGCCGACCGAGGGATGGCTGGTGTGGTTCTCGAAATCCACGCCCATCTTCCAGTCGCCGAGTGGAATCCACACGCCTTCACCGCTCCAGCGGACGTGAATGACCTTCTGCCGGTAAGGCAGCATCTTCAGGAAGGCCGCCACGGTTTTCGGCGCGTCGGGGTGGGTTTCGGCGACGAAGTTCATGCCCCCGGCAGTGATGCGGATGCGTGCCATTGCAGAGTTCCTTTTTGAAATCGTTGGCAAAAAAACCGGTCGCCTGGATTATGAGCCCGGCCGCCCATTCCACTTGTCGACTGTCGGCGCCCGCCAGGTGGCCAGGCCGTCGAGCAGCGATTCCACGCCCGGATCGATCAGGATCATGTCGCGGTGCTCGGTCTTCCTGAAGCCCTCGGCGAGTTCGCGACCCAGCGCTGCGGCAACCGCCCCGTGGACGGACCCCATGCCGAAGTCGGGCCCGCGGAAAGCGGCAACGCCATGCATCCGCTCCCCCTGCCCCGGCCTTGATCATGAAAGGCCCGGCGCTCAGCCCATGGCCATGTCATTCTCGCGCCGCGTCCAGCCGGTCATGCGCGCCTTGACGAAGGAAGATATCGCATAAAGCGACCCGCCGGGCAGGGCAAGGATGAAAAGTCCGGCCAACACCAGGGTGCCGTCGAAATCGCCGCTGG
>VGIE01000061.1 GCA_016867955.1 Betaproteobacteria bacterium | reverse complement strand
GCCGAAACAGCGTCCGATGTCCCCTGCGCCTCGGCTTCGCGCAAGGTGTAGGTCATCTTCACCGCCATCTTTGCCGCGCGCATCGCCGCGCTCGCCCGGCCGGACAGCACGCCGCACTGCTGCGCACGATCGGTCACGTTGGTTATCACGCCGTTGAAGGCAATGCGCTTGGGTCCGAAGGACACGATCAGCGTTGCCGGGTAACTGCCGTCGGAATTCGCAGGTCCGACGCTCGCGCCGGGCAGGAGCGACGCCATCGCCGGGACGTCGGAAAATCGCTCGATGACCTCGGCCGGGCTGCATTTCACCAGAAACTGCGTCTCGAACCGCATCATCATCCACTCCTCAGCCGACAGGCCGCAGCAGCGGCACGCTGTTGGGTTGGGCGCGATAGAGACGGGTGTAAGCGTCGTTGAGCATGGTGGGTGAAATGCGCGCATCGATAAGAAACGGCCCCTTGGCCTCCAGGCCCCTGGCGATCGCGCCCGTCAGGTCGGATTCGCTGTTCAGACGAACGCCATCGCCGCCAAACCCTCGCGCGATGGCCACGAAGTCCGGCGAGCGCCAGGTCGCATCCCGCGGGTCGCGTCCCTTCAGACGCATCTTGTGCACCTCTGCGCCAAAGCCACCGTCATTCATGACCAACAGGATGAGCGGGGTATTCTGCTCTGCCGCCGCATGCAGTTCCTGGATGCTTTGCAGCAGACCGCCGTCTCCCTCGATCACCAGCGTGGTCCGACCAGGGTTCCCCGTCGCAGCACCTATTCCGTGCGCGAGCCCGAGGCCGATGCTGCCGAAGGACACGGTGTGCACATAACTGCCGCCCGGGGGCAGGGCAAGGTGGAATGCCGGCCAGGCCCAGAAATGCCCGGCCCCAACCACAACTTGCGTGTCCCTTGGCAAGGCGCGCGCCAGCACTCGCATGAGTTCGCGAGGGTCGAGGCCGTCCGTCGCGCGATCCGGCGGGGCAGGCTGCGTCGCAAGGATGCCCCGCGCGGCAGTTGTACGATAACCTTCCTTTCGATGGGCCCGGCGCTCCAGGGTCGCGACCAGCGCCATGACCGTTTTCTTCGCGTCTCCCTGCACATACATGCCCGGCAGCATCCCGATTTCCGGAGGCTGCGGCTTGACATCGATGCGCGCCACTTCGGCACCTGGGAACAACATGCCGCCCTCGGTCGTAAACAGGTTCAGTGACGCCCCGATGCCGAGCACGAAATCCGCGTCGGCCATCAGCTCCTCGGTCGGCGCGCTGCTGAACAAGCCCGAAATGCCCAGGTCCCACTCGTGCCCGTCGAAGTAACCCTTGGAGATCAGCGTCGAGGCGAGGAGCGCCCCGGTCAGTTCGCCAAGGCGCTCGATTTGGGCGCGTACACCGGGTTGCGTCGCACCGCGGCCCGCGATGAACACCGGGCGCTTGGCTGCCGCCAGTCTCGCCGCAAGTTGCTCCACAGCCTCCGGCTGCGGCGCCGGCGCGGTGCCGGTGATGAATTCGTGCGATGGCCGGTATTCCCATTCCCAGGGCAGCTCGGCCTCCCAGTATTCAGCAGGCAGGCTCAGGATGTAGGGCTTCTGCCGCGTGCGTGCCGCATAGAATCCTTCTCGGATATCCTCGGCGAGGCGGTCCAAGGTGGACAACGTGCGAAACCCCGCTTCGCAAACGGCGGCGAACTGCTTCTGGTCGAACGCCTGCAAATTGCCCTTCCCGACGGGTTGATACTCGCCGGTAAACAGGACCAGCGGCGTTTGCGCCCTGGCAGCGGTCAACAGCGCCGTCGCGCAGTTCGCCAGCCCCGGCCCGCAGGTGACCGTGCAGACGCCAAGCTTGCCTGTCGCACGGGCATAGCCGTCGGCCATCAATACTGCGGCAGCGTCATGCCTCGTGGCGATCATCCGCGTGCGCGGATCGCGGCAGAGTGAATCCCAGACCGCCATGTTCGCATCGCCCATCAGGCCGAAGATGGGGCCATCCGCCTCGATGGCCAGCGCATCCGCGACTGCCTTGGCAACTGTCAACATCATTCCTCCATCGCAGGCGTCATGGCTTCTCCACCGGCGTAGCAAGTGCAACGCCAGGCGCGGCAAGCGGCATCATGAAGCTGAGGTGAATGCTCGGCACGTCGCCCGCGTTCCAGTTGCGGTGCGGCATGCCCTGGGGGAAGACCAGTATGCTTCCCACCTCTGCATGATAGTGCTTGCCGCCGATCTCGGCGTCCATCGAGCCGCTCACCAAGTAGAAAACCTGCTCGAACGGGTGGGTGTGGAGGCCGGACTCCGACCCTGCACCCGGGGGCGTCTTGATGCACAGCACGGCGCATTGCTCGGCACCGCTTTGGCGATCGAGCAGCCACTGCATGGGCCTCGGGGCGCCATCAGCGTTCAGCTTGTCGAAGTCGATCTTTCGCACATACTCCATGACCCGAGTTCCCTTCCCTCACGCAATTCCCGCAAGCCCCCTGAACCCCTCGCCGGCCGCCGATCCTTTCGGGCAGGTGCGGGAGGGATCAGTCGATCTTGATCTTCGCATCGCGAATGATCCGCGGCCACACGCCAAGTTCGTTCTCGAGAATCTTCCTGAATTCTTCCGGCGACTCGCTGAACGGCAATACCCCGACCTTCTAATACTGCTGCCGCAACTCGCTGCTCTGCACCGCGGCGACGACCTCGCGATGCAGGGTCGCCACAATCTCATTGGAAACGCGGGCCGGGACCATGACACCGAACCATGCATCGCCAATCGGAATATTGAATCCTGCATCGGCGGTTGTCGGAACATCCGGGATGACGAGGCTGCGCCGGCTGCCGATGACCGCGATCGGCGCGAGCTTTCCCGCGTTGAACTGCTGGAGGAGGTTTCCCGGCACCGTAATCGTCGCGAGAATCAGGCCGTTCAGCAGATCCGGCATCACGCGCGTGGAGTCGCGGTAGGGCACGTTGGTCCAGTCGAGGCCCGATTCCAGCCTGATGAATTCGCCGGTCAGGTGGGTCGTGCTTCCCGCGCCGCCCGTGCCGTAATTCAGCTTGCCCGGATTCGCCTTGGACCACGCAATTAGGTCCCTGAGGTTGCGGGCCGGCACCGACGGGTGAACCGCAATCATCGTCGGTGCCGCGCCGACGCGCGTCACGGGCGCAAGATCCCGCATCGTGTCGTAGGGAAGGCTCTTCTGGGTCGCTGGCAACTGCGTCATCGTACTCACGGCGAACAGGATCGAGTAGCCATCCGGGGCGGCCTGTGCGGCAGCCGCGTTGCCGATGATGAAGTTCCCGCCTGGCCTGTTGTTGATCACCGTGACCCAGTTCGCCCGCTCCTGCAACCGCGCCGAGAGCGTTCTGGCGAGCACATCCGGGAGGGACCCGGCATTGGCCGGAAGGATCATCCTGATCGGTCGCGCCGGATAGTCCTGCGCCCTCGCGGAACTGGCCGCGCACAGAGTAGCCAGTACCGCCAGCCCGAGCGCCCGAATCAATCCGCACATGTCACGTCTCCCTTTCAGAATGTGACTGGCCCGAATGCCGTTCACCTCGGCGCTTCGGTTGCCAGGCCGTCTCCAGGCGCCCTGGAATCAAGCCGCCTTCTCCGATTTCTCCCACCGCTGCCGTTTCTGCGGATCGTAGTACTCGCGGACATTGCTGAATGCCCCCCCGGCAACGACCAGCGCCCAGGTGTCAACCACCGGGATGGTGATGTGGATGTCGTTTGGCGGAGCCCCGCACAACGCAACATCGCCGGGCTTCATGACACGGCTTTCCACGCAATCGAGCTCGGCGTAGCCAGCTCGCGACCCGTCGTCGCGGCGCAGATACCCCTCATAGCGGAGTTCGCCCCGGTACACCGCCGTCGCAAGCCAGGTGCCGTGGTTGTGCGGCGGATCCATCTGTCCCACGCGAGTGACGCCAAAGATCATCACAAGGTTCGGGTCGTAGTAGATGATCCTCGACGACTCGCCGTGATTGGCGGGCCGGACGATGCCGACGTCGAACAGATCCGGGTACGTCATCAACCGGGCGATGCTCGCCTTGATTTCCTCGCCCGCAATCGTTGGATCCCCGCCCGCTGCATCCAGATGACGGATCAGGTCTCCGGCGCACCGGCGCACGGCGGCAGCGACGCCCTGCTCTTTTGAAGTCACGTTCCCCTCCATTGACGCCTGAATTGCCGGCCCCCCCCTAGAGGACCGCCTCGCCGCAGATCGTGATGCGGTGCATCGTCCGATCCATCCCCTTGGGAACATCACCTACCACCGCGTGCTGCACGCACGCGTTATCCCAAATCAGGACATCTCCGGCCTGCCAGTGATGCCGCCAGCAGATCTCGGCGCGCGAACAGTGGGCGAAAAGATAGTCGAGCATAGGCCGGCTTTCCTCCTCGGTCATGTCCTCGAACCGCTGAACATTCTTCGCGTTCAAGAAAAGCGCCTTGCGGCCTGTTTCCGGATGAGTCCGCACCACCGGGTGAACAAATTCCGAATCGTATGGATCATCAGTCAGCCGCTCGTACTGGCCCACGGCGAGTCCCGCCCCAATCGAGTAGTCCCTGTGGACCGCGCGCAGGCCCCCAAGCATCTTCTGCATCGCAGGCGACAACAGATCGTATGCCGCATACTGGCTGGCAAACATCGTGTCCCCCCGTACTGTGGCAGTATGCGCGCCGCGAGGACGGTGTAGCGCGGCGGGCACTCCGAATGCGTCGTGTCAGAGTGCCAGACTTCGGTTGCGCTGTTGGGGCGGTGGATTGCCAGGACTTTCGGATGACCTTCGATTCCCTTCACGTAGGGATGCACGAAGATTTCTCCAAAAATCTCGGCAAATCGAATCTGGTCTTCCGGCGAAATGTTCTGCCCGCGGACACAGATGACGAGATGCTCCAGAATCGCAGTGCGCAACTGTTCCCGGACAGCCGACGACAATTGCCGGGTCAGATCCAACCCGTACACATAGGCGCCCAGTTGTCCCGCCTGCCGCTCGATCCTGATCGATTCCCTTGTCTTCAACGCAGCAATCATGGGCTTCCCCTCCTCTTGAATATGCGACCTGACCAAAGTGCCAATCTCGACTGAGACTACACGTTCTCCCAACCGTCTCCCAAACGGCGAAGAACGACGCGCTTCGGATCCGGCATCTGCAGCAAGCCTGCGTTGCGCTCCCAGGCTATGGCCGGCCTGGATGCCATGCGCTTTGCGCCCGCGTGCCGTTCCAGCCCGCCGATGGGGCAAGCGCGCCACGAGTCTAGGAGTTCGCCCAGCCTGTAGGAAGGATTGGCGTTATCCTATGCATGGCATCACCACCCTGAGAGTCCTGCGTGCCAGCCTGATGAACGAAACCCGCCGCCAGCTGATCGCCGAGTTCCTGCGCGCGCGCCGCGCGCGCATCACCCCGCAGATGGCAGGACTGCCGTCGCAGGCACGCCGCCGCACGCCCGGCCTGCGCCGCGAGGAGGTGGCGGTGCTCGCCGGCGTGGGGGCAAGCTGGTACACGTGGCTCGAGCAGGGCCGCAACATGAACCCGTCGCCGCAGGCACTGGCGCGCCTCGCACGCGTGCTGCAGCTGGAGCGGGACGAGACCGGCTACCTGTTCGAACTCGCGGGGCATGCCGCCCCGCGGCAGCCGGCGCCGCTCACCGCGTCGGTGGAACCGTCGCTGCGGCGCGTGCTCGACCTCATGGAGCAGGCGCCGGCCTACGTGCTCAACCGCCGCTGGGACCGCATCGCCTGGAACGCCGCGGCGCTGGGGCTGTTCGGTGATTTCACCCGCGAGCCGCGCGAGCAGTTCAACATGGTGCGGCGCGTGTTCACCAACGCGCCGACGCGGCGCTACGTGGTGAACTGGGAGGAGATCGCCAAGTCGGAGCTGGCAGAATTCGCTGCTAGTTGCGCGCACCACCCGGACGATCCGTGGATCGCGCAGCTGGTGGACGAGCTTTCCGCCAAGAGCGCCGAGTTCCGCGCCTGGTGGCCGCGCCGTGACGTGCTCAGGCGCCGTTCGAGGCGAGCGCTGATCCGCCACCGCGGCGAAGGCGTGATCGCGCTGGAGGTCTCCAGCTACCAGGTCGTCGACAACCCCGAGCTCACGCTGCGCGTGTTCGCGCCTCTGCCAGAGGACGATTCACCGGCGAAGCTGCGGCGGGCCATCCGGGCCTATCGCAAGCGGATCAGGTCAGCAGCTTCTGCAGCTCGCCCGACTGGTACATCTCGCGCATGATGTCGGAGCCGCCGACGAACTCGCCCTTGACGTAGAGCTGGGGGATGGTCGGCCAGTTGGCGTACTCCTTGATGCCCTGGCGCACTTCGGGGTCGGACAGCACGTCCACCGTCACGAGGTCGTTCACGCCGCAGGCCTTGAGGATCTGCACAGCGTTGGCGGAGAAGCCGCATTGCGGCATCTGCGGCTCGCCCTTCATGTACAGCACGACGCGGTTGGCTTCGACGGTCTGCTTGATGCGTTCCTGCGCATTCATGGCTGGCTCCTGGACTGATGCATGATTGCGGGGGGCCGGGCGGGCCGAGGTTCGCCCGGGCAATTCCCGATTAAATTTGTCAAGAATGATATCGCGGTGCAATAGCGCCGGTCAAACGTGCCCCGACGGCTCGGCCGAACCTGGCCAACGCCCCAGGCACACCCGGGGAACGCTAGCCAAGTCGTTGTAATCATTGACGAGATTGTAGCCGAGCGCGCGCAGCAGGGCGCAGCAGGCCGGGCCCTGGTCGTGCCCGTGCTCGAACACCAGCCGGCCGCCGGGACGTAGCTGCCGGCAGGCCTCCACGGCCAACCGGCGGATCAGGTCGAGGCCATCCGGGCCCGAGGCCAGCGCCAGCGCCGGCTCGAAGCGCAGGTCGCCCTGCGCGAGGTGCGGGTCGCCCTCGGCGACGTAGGGCGGGTTGCTGGCAATCACGTCGAACCGCTCGCCCGCGAGCGCGGCAAGCAGGTCGCTCTCGACGAAGGTGACGCGCGCCGCGTTGCGCGCGGCGTTGGCGCGCGCAACGGCCAGCGCCGCGGGCGACAGGTCGCAGGCCCACACCTCGGCGTCGGGTCGCAGGTGTGCGATCGCCACCGCGACGGCGCCGCTGCCGGTGCCGACGTCGAGCAGGCGCCCGCCCTCGGGCAGGTGCGAGCGCGCCAGTTCCACCAGCAGTTCGGTTTCCGGCCGCGGGATCAGCACGGCCGGTGTCACGGCAAACGACAGGCCGAAGAACTCGCGCTCGCCTAGGATGTAGGTAACGGGTTCGCCCGCCTGCCGCCTCGCAAAGAGGGCGCGCGCGGCGGCTTCGGCATCGGGCGCGACGACGTCCGCCTCATGCGCCAGCAGCCAGCTCCGTTTCACGCCCGCGCCGTGCGAGGCAAGCAGTTGTGCCTCCAGCCGCGGCAGGCCGCTCGCGGCGAGCAGCTCACGCCAGGTCGACATGGACGCCAATCGTTCTGTCAGTAATTAAACTGCTCATGTTCACCAGTAGCCGAGCCCAGTTATTATCTGTCACTATATTGTCGATGGTGCAGGCTCAGTTGCCATTCTCGCCAATGGCCGCCAGCTGCTCGGCCTGGTGCTCGGCGGCGAGCGCGGAGGTCAGCTCGTCGAGGTCGCCGTCCATGATGGCGGCGATCTTGTAGAGCGTGAGGTTGATGCGATGGTCGGTGATGCGGCCCTGCGGGAAGTTGTAGGTGCGGATGCGCTCGGAGCGGTCGCCCGAGCCGATCAGCGACTTGCGCGTGGCCGCCTCCCTGGAATGCTGCTCGCGCTCCTGCTGGTCCTTGATGCGCGCGGCGAGCACCGACATGGCGCGCGCCTTGTTGCGGTGCTGCGAGCGGTCGTCCTGGCACTCCACGATGATGCCGGTGGGCAGGTGGGTGATGCGGATGGCGGAATCCGTCTTGTTGACGTGCTGGCCGCCCGCCCCCGAGGCGCGGAAGGTGTCGATGCGCAGCTCGGCCGGGTTGAGCACCACCTCGGCGACCTCGTCGGCCTCGGGCAGCACGGCCACGGTGCAGGCCGATGTGTGGATGCGGCCCTGCGTCTCGGTGGCCGGCACGCGCTGCACGCGGTGGCCGCCGGACTCGAACTTCAGCTTCGAATAGGCGCCATTGCCGACGATGCGCGCGATGATCTCCTTGTAGCCGCCCACTTCGCCCGGGCTCTCCGACATCACTTCGACCTGCCAGCGCTGCTTCTCGGCGAAGCGGCTGTACATGCGGAACAGGTCGCCGGCGAACAGCCCCGACTCGTCGCCCCCGGTGCCGGCGCGGATCTCGAGGAAGATGTTGCGCTCGTCATTGGGGTCGCGCGGCAGCAGCAGCTTCTGCAGCTCGAGTTCCAGCGCGGCGATGCGCTCCCGTCCCGCCTTGATCTCGGCCTCGGCATAGGCCCTCATCTCCGCGTCGGACAGCATGGCCTCGGCGTCGGCGACGTCCTGCTCGGCGCGGCGGAATTCACGGAAGCTTTCCACCACCGGCGTGAGGTCGGAATACTCGCGCGTGAGCCTGCGGTACTGGTCCATGTTGGCGGTGACGCCTTCGGAGGCAAGCAGGTCGCCCACCTCGACGTGGCGGCGCGAGAGCTGTTCAAGACGGGAGGCAATGCTGGGTTTCATGGGGTCCGTGGGGGAATGGACGAGCGGCAGGCGCGCCGCGTGCCAGCGGCGCGCTCTGCGACAAGGTACCTAACGCCGGTCGAGGTGGTAGAGCCGGGCGAGCAGCGACTTCAGTTCCTCGTCACCCTCCGCGCCCGTTTCGCTCTGGTTGAGAGCCTGCGTGGGCCCGTGCATGAGCTTGTTGGTGAGGCCGTGCGAGAGCGCCTCGAGTACGGCCCTCGGATCGTCGCCGCGCGCCAGCATCCGCAGCGCGCGGTCCATCTCGGCGAGGCGCGCGCTCTCTGCCGATTCGCGCAGGCTGCGGATCAGCGGCACGTTCTCGCGCGACTTCATCCAGTGCAGAAAGGAGCCCACCTGCGTCTCGATGATGGCCTCGGCCTGCGCCACCGCAGACTGGCGCGAGTCGAGGCCCTCCTTCACCAGTTCGGCAAGGTCGTCGATGGCGTAGAGGAACACGTCGTCCATCTGGCCCACTTCGGGCTCGATGTCGCGCGGTACCGCCAGGTCGACCATGAACATGGGGCGGTGGCGGCGCACCCGGATGGCGCGCTCGACGGTACCCTTGCCGAGGATGGGCAGCGAGCTCGCCGTGCAGGACACCACGACGTCGTATTCGGGCAGGTAGTCGGGCAGGTCGCGCAGCGCCAGGGCGCGCGCGTTGAAGCGCGGCGCGAGGTGCTCGGCGCGCGCGATGGTGCGGTTGGCAAAGGCCATGGCGCGCGGATGCTGGGCCGCGAAATGCGTCGCCGCCAGCTCGATCATTTCGCCGGCGCCGATGAACAGCACCTTCTGCTCGGCGAGGCTGGGGAAGATGCGCTGGGCCAGCTTCACCGATGCCGCCGCCATCGACACCACGTTGGCGCCGATGGGCGTCTGTGTGCGCACTTCCTTGGCCACCGCGAAGGAGCGCTGGAACAGGCGGTTGAGGGTGGTGCCCAGGGTGCCCGCGGCCTCGGCCGAGCGCACCGCCTGCTTCATCTGCCCGAGGATCTGCGGCTCGCCGAGCACCATGGAGTCGAGGCCGGCG
>VGIE01000060.1 GCA_016867955.1 Betaproteobacteria bacterium | reverse complement strand
CGATAATTGGCGCGCAGCCATTCCCACTCCTCGGGGTCGAGCACGAGGTGGCGCAGCGCACTGGTCAGCACGCGCTCCGTGGTCTCGACGCCCGCCGCCAGCATGAATATGACGTTCGACACGATTTCATCATGAGGAATCGGCTCGCCATCGAATTCCGCCTTGGCCAGGTCGGACAGCAGGTCATTGCCCGGATTCTTCTTCCTCTCCTGGATGATGGGCTCGAGGAATTCGGCCACCTCCTCGCGGGCCTTGAGCGCCAACTCGCGGGCGGCGGGATTGGCGATGCTCGACGCGCTGCCGGCCACGATGGTGCCGTACCAGGCGCGAAAGCGCGGGGCTTCGGGCAGCGCGGTAAGTTCCGTGATGGTGTAAAGCGGAATCCACGCGGTATAGGCTTCGCGCAGGTCCACCACCTGGTCGAAAGGCAGCCCTTCGGCGCGTTCGCGGGCAAGGCGCTGGACGATGCCGTCCAGTCGCTCGCGCAGGGCGCGCGCCGAACGCATCTCGCGTCCGACAATGCCGATCTTCTTGCTGTGTTCTCGGCCGTTCATGCGCAGGAACGTGCGTCCGTACGAGGGCGAGCCGAGCCCCGACTGCGGATACTGGAAGCGGTCTTCGCTGGTCAGCAGGGTCACGACATCTTCATGACGCGCGGCGATCCAGGCGCCGATCTTCTCGCTCCGGAATACCGGTAGAACCTTGCGCAGTCGCTGGAACACTTCCTGGCGCGGCGCGTCGGGCAGACCGGGGATTAGGGCGTGAAATTCGTCCATCAGTGCGGCCGCTGAGTTGCTGTCCATCCTTGCTCTTTCCTTGTTGGTCGCCGCTGGCAACGCAGGGCGTGCCGCGATGGGTCGTGGATAACACCGGAATAGCGGTTGGCGGTCTAGCTCCGGTATCTTCCGAAGTAGCGCCGCAATTCTTCCACAAACAGCTTCCCTTCCTCAAACGCGATGAAATGCCCGCCGCGCGGCGCATCGCGCCGGTCGACGAGGTTGTACATGCGGCGGATCCAGCGGTCTGGCGCCGGCAGCGACAGGTCGTTGGGGCAGAGCAGCACGCCGGTGGGCACCTCGACGCGCACGCCCGGCGGCGGCACCCGCAGGTTCGGGTCCTGGAACGAGACGTACAGCCAGATCGACCCGGCGATGCCGCTGAGCCAGTACAGCATCACGTTGTCGAGCAGCCGGTCGAGTTCGTACGGCGGGTCGAGCGGCTTGGGCGGGTCGGTCACGCCGACCGTCCAGGCCTGGTATTTCTCGAGGATCCATGCGGCAAGCCCGACCGGCGAATCGGTGAGCGGGAAGGCCAGGGTTTGCGGCCGCGTGGCGTGCACCTGCGCGTAGGCAGTCTCCTTGCCGCGCTGCCGGTCGTTGGCGGCGCGCCAGGCTTCCTCCTCGGGGTCCAGCGGATCGGACCCGGGCGACAGGTTGGCCAGGAAGCCGACCATGTTCATGTGGATGGCCGCCAGGTTCCGGGGATGATTGAGCGCGAGGTAGGAGGTGATGATGGCGCCCCAGTCGCCGCCCTGCGCGACGTAGCGTTGACAACCGAGAACGCCGGTCATCAGTTCGTGCCACATCGCCGCGACCGCGATCGGCGTGATTGGTGCCGCGGGTGGCGCAGAAAAGCCGTAGCCCGGAATGCCCGGGACCACGACGGTGAAGGCATCCTTCACGTCGCCGCCGAAGCGCTCGGGGTGTGCGAGACGCTCGATCACGTCGAGGAACTCCACGAAGGAGCCAGGCCAGCCATGCGTGATGATGAGCGGCAGCGGATCGGATCCCGAGCCGCGCTCGAGGATTAAATGCACGTCGCTCGCGACATCGGCGCCGAGCGATGCGCCCAGCCGCACGCGGTAGTGCGTGAAGCGGTTCATCGCAGATTCGGCGCGCCGCCAGTCGTAGCGATGCTGCCAGTGGTCGGCGACGCGCCGCATGTAGTCGAGACTGGCGCCGAACTTCCACGGCGGCGCCTTGGCCTCCATCGGCCAGCGCGTGCGCGCAATGCGCTCCTTCAGATCCGCCAGCACGCTGTCGGGGACGTCGATGCGAAAGGGTTCTGCGTTGATGACGGATTTCATGCAGTTTCCTGCTGGCGGTGAGAGGTGACGGGATGGCGTCGGAAAGTGCGCGAGCGCGCATTATCACCGAGTCGTCATCGGCGCGTTTCCCCGGAACCTCGCACGGTCCGCGGGGCGATGTTGTTCGGACAATCTCCCGCCACGCTGCCTGCCTGCGCGTGCCATGAACCTCGTTTGCGTCGCCGGGAACGCTCGTGTATGGTTTGCGCCGCTATCAAGGCATTTCCGCCTGTCGGGCACAATCCGGGCCAGAACAGTCCGGCCCACGTGCGTATCCTCCCGTGATCCGGCTGCGTCCCGGTAACCGTCTGGCGGCCCGCCCGGGCCAGCGCCCCATCGATTCTCCAGGATTCCGCGTGATCGTCACCTCCGGCATTACCATGCAGTTCGGCGCAAAGCCGCTGTTCGAGAACGTCTCCATCAAGTTTGGCGGCGGCAACCGCTACGGCTTGATCGGCGCCAACGGCTGTGGCAAGTCGACCTTCATGAAGATCCTCGGCGGCGACCTCGAGCCCTCGGCGGGCAGCGTGGCCATCGACTCGGGCGAGCGCCTGGGAAAGCTGCGCCAGGACCAGTTTGCCTATGAAGACACGCGCGTGATCGACGTGGTGCTGATGGGCCATGCCGAGATGTGGCAGGCCATGGCCGACCGCGACGCCATCTACGCCAATCCGCACGCCAGCGAAGAGGACTACATGCGCGCGGCCGACCTCGAAGCGAAGTACGCCGAGTACGGTGGCTACACCGCCGAGGCGCGCGCCGGCGAGCTGCTGCTGGGCCTGGGCGTGTCGATCGAGCAGCATGTCGGCCCCATGAGCGCCGTCGCCCCGGGCTGGAAGCTGCGCGTGCTGCTGGCGCAGGCCCTGTTCGGCGACCCGGAGATCATGCTGCTCGACGAGCCCACCAACAACCTCGACATCAACAGCATCCGCTGGCTGGAGGACGTGCTCAACAGCCGCCAGAGCACCATGGTGATCATCTCCCACGACCGGCATTTCCTCAACAGCGTGTGCACCCAGATGGCCGATGTGGACTTCGGCCAGATCCGCATCTATCCGGGCAACTACGACGACTACATGGAGGCTTCCACGCTGGCGCGAGCACAGCAGGAATCCAAGAACGCGCGCAACAAGGACCGCATTTCCGACCTCGAGGAGTTCGTGCGCCGCTTCCGTGCCAACAAGTCGAAGGCGCGCCAGGCCACCTCGCGCATGAGGCAGATCGAAAAACTCAAGGTGGAGGACGTCAAGCCCTCCAGCCGTCAGTATCCGTTCATCCGCTTCGAGGTGGACGAGAAGGAAAAGCTGCACCGGCTGGCGCTGGAGGTGGAGGGCCTGCGCAAGGCCTGGGACCAGCCGCTGTTCAGCCGCGTCAGCCTGATGGTCGAGGCGGGCGAGCGCATCGCCATCATCGGGCCCAACGGCGTGGGCAAGACCTCGCTGTTGCGCTGCCTGCTGGGTGGTTTCGCGGGCGCGCCGGTCGGCGAGGGTGGTGGACTGCGGCCCGACGGCGGCAGCGTCAAATGGGCGGAGAAGGCTCGGCCGGGCTATTGCGCCCAGGACCACGCCGCCGACTTCGCCGAGGACATGACGCTGATGGAGTGGATCGGGCGCTTGCGCCGCGAAGGCGACGACGACCAGATCGTGCGCGCCACCCTGGGCCGGCTGCTGTTCACCGGCGACGACGGCAAGAAGTCGGTGACGGTGATCTCGGGCGGCGAGCAGCAGCGCATGGTGTTCGGGCAGCTGATGCTAGCCATGCCCAACGTGCTGCTCATGGACGAGTCCACCAACCACCTCGACATGGAGTCCATCGAGTCGCTCAACACCGCGCTTGAAAAGTACAAGGGCACGCTGATTTTCGTGTCGCACGACCGCCAGTTCGTGTCCTCGCTGGCCACCCGCGTCATTGACATGGAGCCCGCCGGCCCGGGCAAGCCGGCGAGGATCACTGATCACAAGGGCACCTACGAGGAATACCTCGCCGGCCAGGGCCTCGAGTAGGTATCGGCAGCCCGCTGCGGCCGGCTGCCGCCGGGTCGGTCACGGACGCCGGACTGCGGGGCGGGATCTGCCCGGCAATGATGCGCTACTTGACCCCGTTTCTGGCCGGCTGCGGACGATCGGCAGCCGGCGTGCCCAGACCTACCTGACGATTTCCCAGAAGATGCCGGCCACAGCAACAAAACCCAGCGTGAACACCAGCGTCCGGATGTACGGGACCGCCAGGAGGTAGACAACGGCGTGCGCCGCACGCAGCCAGAAGAATGCCATCGCCCAGAAGGCAGTCATCTAGTTTGCCTTGCCCGCGACATGGGCGATCAGCACAAGGGCGGCAAACGGCGCGAACACCTCCACGGCATTCATGTAGGTGCGATCGGCGCGCTTGCCCCACAGCGGAACGGGCCGCGGCGTGGGATCGACGTAGTTTTGCCGGGACAGGAACCCGTTGGTCATCACCTGGCAGGCAATGTAGGGAATCCAGAGTGCCGCGGTGAGGATCGCCGTCAGCGCGAGGTAGTGCAGGTCGGTTGTCATGCCATCTCCTCCTTCGATTGAATGGCGCGCCGGGCAATGCTCACCGCATAAGCCCCGCGCCAAGGGGAACCATCGCGGCCCTTCCCTTATGGCCGCAAGTTTCCCCGATGTCAACCGCGACGGTCCGCCACGGCCAACGCGTCGAAAAGCCAGCCTATCTGCCCTGGAACACCGGCTTCCTCTTCTCGAGAAACGCCGTCACGGCCTCGTGCTGGTCGGCGGTATGCTGCACCAGCGCCTGCATGCCGGCGGCCATTTCCAGGCTGGCGGTGAGCGTCATGGCCTGGCTCTCGCGCAGGATCTTCTTGCACAAACGCAGCGAAATCGGCGGCTGCGAGGCGATCTTCCTTGCCATTGCCATGGCTTCGTCCATCAGTTTGTCGGGTGCCACGCAGGCCGAGGCCATGCCCCAGGCCATGGCCTTGTCGGCCTTGACCAGGTCGCAGGTGAAGGTCATCTCGTAGGCGCGCGAGAGACCAACGACCTTGGGAAGGAACCAGGCGCCACCATCACCCGACACCAGGCCGACGCGCAGGAAGCTCTCGGCGAATTCGGTCTCGGTGGTGATGACGCGCATGTCGCACATCATCGCGAGGTCGCAGCCGGCGCCGATGGAATGCCCGTTGACCGCGGCGATGGTTGGCACTTCGATGGCGTTCAGCGCCATCGGGATGTTCTGGATGCCGTGCTGGTAATGCACGCGCACCTCGGCCGGGATGCCGCCGAACATGCCGGTCTTTTCCTTCATTTCCTTGACGTTGCCGCCCGAGGAGAAGCTCTTTCCCGCGCCGGTGAGTACGACGACGCTGACGCTCGGGTCGTGGTTGATGCGGTCGCAATGGGCGACGATGGCCTTGATGATGGCGGGCGAGATGGCGTTGCGGGTCTCCGGCTCATTCAGCGTCAGGGTGACGATGCGGCCGTCCTGTTGATAGGTAACTGCGTCGCTCATGGGCTTCTCCTCGTGATACCTCGGGCAAAGACGGCGATTATATGGCCCGGCCCGGCCCGGAATTGCGGTTTGCCGGCAAATTCTGTTAGAATTCAACCGCTTTTGTGGCCACGGCCCCGCAGAAACCGCAACAGGGCGCGTGGTCTTTAATTTTTTCAACCCTGCTCCACCGCTCGCATGGCGGGGGGCACTATCCATGGGGAGTCTGCGTGCGACATTACGAAATTGTTTTCATTGTTCATCCGGACCAGAGTGAACAGGTCCCGGCCATGATCGAGCGTTACCGCACAGCGGTGGCCGCTCGCGATGGCGCGATTCATCGCCTCGAAGACTGGGGGCGCCGCCAAATGGCCTATCCGATCCAGAAGCTCCACAAGGCCCACTACGTGCTCATGAACATCGAGTGCGACCAGGAGACGCTGGCCGAACTGGAGCATTCCTTCAAGTTCAATGACGCCGTGCTGCGCCATCTCATCGTCAAGATGGAACGCGCGTGGACCACGCCGTCACCGATGATGAAGGAAGAGAAATCGCGTTCGGTGCTGTCCGAGCGTGGCGAGCGCGGTCCGCGCCCCGAGCGTGGCGAGCGCAGCGCCGAAGCGGTGCCCGCGGCGGCTTCGCCGGAAGCGGCCAAGGCCTGACCGGCCGGGCGAGGCGCTTCCTTGGAGCCCGGCAACCGGGTCGAAATCGCCGGCAAGCTGCTTCAACTCGAGCCCCTCAGGCATACCCCGGGGGGCGTGGCGGTGGTGAAGTTCACACTCGGCCACGAATCCACGCAGGTCGAGGCGGAAGCGCCGCGCAAGGTGGGTTGCGAGATCGACGGCGTGGCCTTCGACCGGGAGGCGAGGCTGCTGGCGACGGCGAGCCTGGGAATGCAACTAAGCATTCGCGGGTTTCTCGACAGGAAGAGCAGGAACAGCCGGCAACTGGTGCTGCACGCGACACAGATCGAATTCACGAAAACGAGCTTTGCCTGACTTTTCGGGCAGGGCGGGCAGGCAAAGAACAGGACAGGAGAGACAACATGGCAACAATGGGACGTGGTGGCGCCCGCGGCAAGAACGCCAAGGGCAAGGGCAAGCGCGACGCAAAGGGCAAGGGCGCGCTGTTCAAGCGCCGCAAGTTCTGCCGCTTCACGGTGGAGAAGGTCGAGTGGATCGACTACAAGGACGTCGACGTGCTCAAGGATTTCATCAACGAGAACGGCAAGATCATCCCGGCGCGCATCACCGGCACCAAGACGCATTACCAGCGCCAGCTGAGTGATGCCATCAGGCGCGCGCGCTACATGGCGCTGCTGCCGTACACCGACCTTCACTAGGAGCCGCTGACAGAATTGCCGTCAGGGGCATCTGAAGTAGGCGAGCGCGAGGGGAGCAGCCCCGCGCATTGTTAGGCGCTCCAAGAGGCTGCTGCAGCAGCCTCCGGAGTGGGGGAGTTCGAGGGGGACACCCTCATTCGCTTCAATTTAGGGGAAGCAGAAATGCAGATCATTCTTCTGGAAAAAGTCGTCAACCTCGGCGGACTGGGCGACGTGGTCAAGGTGAAGACCGGTTACGCACGCAACTACCTTATCCCGCAGGGCAAGGCACGCCGCGCCACGCCGGCGGCACTCGAGGAGTTCGAGAAGCGCCGTGCTGAACTGGAGGCCGCGCAGGCCGCGACGCTCCGCGCCGCGCAGGAAAAGGGCGCCAAGCTGGACGGCCTGATGATCCAGGCCACACAGAAGGCCGGCGTCGACGGCCGGCTGTTCGGGTCGGTCACCACCGTGGACATCGCCGAGGCGCTGGGCAAGCAGGGTTTCGAGGTGGAGCGTTCGATGATCCGCCTGCCGCAAGGCCCGCTGAAGACGGTGGGCGACCACGACCTGACGATCGCGCTGCACACCGACGTCATCGTGCACATCAAGGTATCGGTGCTGGGCGAGCAGTCTGCCTAGAAAGGCAGGACCGCGCGGCCTGCTGCGCAGGCTCGGCCGCGGCGCTGAGTCGAAGGCTGGATCGCGCCTCCTGCTCCGCAGGCTCGGCGGCGCTGCCTGGGCCGGGGATTCCGTGGTTGGAACTGCGCAGGCTGCCACTCGCGGTTCGCCGCGCAGATTGCGCCACTCGAACTCGCATCAGGAGAGGCCCGGCATAGCCGGGCCTTTGTTTTTTCTGGCTTTCCCCTTCTGAGGCGGCTTCGGCACGCCAGGGCGGTCATGCATCACGCGTCGGCGCTTGGGCAGGGGGAGTATTCTTCAACAGCCTGTAGAATTCTCCGGGAGCACAACGCCATGGCCAACTCCCAGTCCTCCATCATTCCGATCTCGGGTTCCGACCCGCAGCTTGTTTCGGCGCGCATGCCGCCGCATTCGGTCGAAGCCGAGCAGTCGGTGCTGGGCGGGCTGCTGCTCGACAACACCGCCTTCGAGCGCATCGGCGATGTGCTGATGGAGGGAGATTTTTACCGCAGCGACCATCGCCGCATCTTCCGCCACATCGTCAATCTGATCGAGCGCGGCCGGCCGGCCGACATGGTCACGGTGGACGAATCGATCAAGAGCAGCGAGGATGCCAACGAAACCGGAGGCCTGGCCTATCTGGGCAGCCTCGTACAGGCGGTGCCCTCGGCGCACAACATCCGGCGCTACGCGGAGATCGTGCGCGAGCGCGCCGTCATGCGCAAGCTGGTCGAGGTGGGCACCGGGATCGCCGATACCGCACTCAATCCCATGGGCCGCGACGTCGGCCAGATGCTGGATGAGGCCGAATCCAAGGTGCTGCAGATCGCCGAAGCCGGCGCGCGCGGGCGCCAGGGCTTCATCGAAATCCAGCCGCTGCTCACCCAGGTGATGGAGCGCATCGACATGCTCTACAACCGCGAAAATCCATCGGACGTCACCGGCATCCCCACCGGTTACCACGACCTCGACGAACGGCTTTCCGGCCTTCAGGAGAGCGACCTCATCATCGTCGCCGGCCGCCCGTCCATGGGCAAGACGGCCTTCGCGCTGAACATCGCCGAACATGTGGCGGTGGAAAACCAGCTTCCGGTGGCCATCTTCAGCATGGAAATGGCCGGCACGCAGCTGGCGCTTCGCATGCTGGGTTCCATCGGCCGCCTCGACCAGCACAAGTTGCGTACCGGCCGCCTCACCGACGAGGACTGGAACCGCCTCACCAGCGCCATGGGTAAGCTGCACAACGCGCCGGTGCATATCGACGAGACGCCGGCGCTGAACGCACTGGAACTGCGCGCGCGCGCGCGGCGCCTGCACCGCCAGTACGGCAAGCTCGGCCTCATCGTGGTGGACTACCTGCAGCTCATGCAGGCCTCCACCACGGGCGAGAATCGCGCCACGGAGATTTCCGAGATTTCGCGCTCGCTGAAGGCGCTTGCCAAGGAGCTGCATGTGCCAGTGGTCGCGCTCTCGCAGCTCAACCGCGGTCTCGAGCAGCGGCCCGACAAGCGTCCCGTCATGTCCGACCTGCGCGAGTCGGGCGCCATCGAGCAGGACGCCGACGTCATCCTCTTCATCTACCGGGACGAGGTGTACAACCGCGACACGGCAGAGAAGGGCAAGGCAGAGATCATCATCAGCAAGCAGCGTAACGGCCCGATCGGCAAGATCGATCTCACCTTCCTCGGCGAGTACACGCGGTTCGAGAACTACGCTGCGGCGGCGGCCTTCGGCAGCGCCAAGGCCTACGGTGAGTAGGCGCCGCTAGCCGCGGGGCAGGATGGCCGCGGCGCGCTGTCAGTATTTATGGCCTTGAGACACGAATGAAGAGAGTAGGTCCCCCATGTTGTTAGGATTGATCAGGCTCGCCGGCGGCTTGGCGTGCGTCTTCCTGGTGCTGCCGGGGTTGGCGCAATCGGCCCCGGCGCGGGTGGCATCGGCCGCACCCCCGAGCGAGGCTGCTTCGCCGCTGCTGCGCAAGTTCAACTTGCCTCCGGTGAGCAAGGCCTCTCGCTTCGACGTGGTCTACCTGGGGTCCGAGGACTGCACCTTCTGCCGGCAATGGGAGTTCGGGTCGCGCGTGAAGCTCCTGGAATCGCGCGAGGCGCGGCATTCAA
>VGIE01000059.1 GCA_016867955.1 Betaproteobacteria bacterium | reverse complement strand
CTCGGCCTGAAATACCTCGACAAACCCGCGGCCGATGACCTTGCGCTTCTGCTCCGGGTCGGCAATCCCCGAGAGTGCCCGCATGAACTCGTCGCTGGCATCGACCAGGTCCACGCGCACGCCCAGGTTGCGCGCGAAGGTCTCCATGACCTGCTCCGCCTCGTTCAGCCGCAACAGGCCGGTGTCCACGAACACGCAGGTCAGCTGGTCGCCGATGGCCTTGTGGATCAGCGCTGCGGCAACCGCGGAATCGACGCCGCCCGACAAGCCGAGCAGCACCTGCTCGTCGCCGACCTGGCGCCGGATCTTCCCGACCGCCTCCGACACGTAGTCGGGCATGTTCCAGTCGCCCGAGCAGCCGCAGATCTCGCGAACGAAGCGTGTCAGGATGGCGGCGCCCTGCGGCGTGTGGGTGACTTCCGGATGGAACTGCACGGCGTAGTAGTGGCGCGCCTCGTCCGCCATGCCGGCGATGGGGCACGAATCGGTGGATGCCATGAGCGCGAATCCCGGCGGGAGCTGCGTGACCTTGTCCCCATGGCTCATCCAGACGCGCAGCAGCCCGTGGCCTTCGGCATTGCGTGCATCCTCGATGCCGTCGAGCAGCCGCGTATGGCCGCGCGCGCGCACCTCGGCAAAACCGAACTCGCGTACATGTCCAAGCTCAACCCTGCCACCCAGCTGCGCGGCCATGGTCTGCATGCCGTAGCAGATGCCCAGCACCGGCACGCCCAGCTCGAACACTGCCTGCGGCGCGCGCGGCGTGTCGCCATCATAGACCGAGGCGTGGCTGCCCGAGAGGATAATCCCTTTCGGCGCGAACTCACGGATGAATCCGTCGCTGACGTCGAACGGATGCAGCTCCGAATAGACACCCGCATCGCGCACCCGCCGCGCGATCAGCTGGGTGACCTGCGAGCCGAAGTCAAGAATGAGAATCTTGTCATATTTGGGTGATAGCTGCCGCCCACCATAGCTGTTCGAGCTATTTATTATCACTTCCCGACTAATCGCCACGATAGTTCGGCGCTTCCTTGACGATCTGGACGTCGTGGACGTGCGATTCCTTGATGCCCGCCGAAGTGATCTCTACGAATCGCGTGTCTGTCCGCAGCGCGTCGAGCGTCTCGCAGCCGCAGTAGCCCATGCTGGCCCGCACACCGCCGGTCAGCTGATAGATGATCGACAGGACGCTGCCCTTGTATGGCACGTGCCCCTCGATGCCCTCCGGAACCAGCTTGTCCGCATTGTTGGCGGGATCCTGGAAGTAGCGGTCGGCAGCGCCCTGCTGCATGGCGCCCAGCGATCCCATTCCGCGGTAGGACTTGTAGGAACGTCCCTGGTAGAGAATCGTTTCCCCCGGAGCCTCTTCGGTGCCGGCAAACAGGCTGCCCAGCATGACTGTGAAGGCTCCCGCGGCGATGGCCTTCGAAATGTCCCCCGAATAGCGGATGCCGCCATCGGCGATGAAAGGCACGTCGGTCTTCTCCAGAGCTGCCGCAACGTTCTGGATGGCCGTGATCTGCGGAATGCCGACGCCGGCCACGATACGCGTCGTGCAGATGGAGCCGGGGCCGATTCCGACCTTGACGCCATCCGCCCCGTGATCCACCAGCGCCCTGGCGCCATCGGCCGTCGCGACGTTGCCACCGATCACTTCGACCTTGGGATGGGCCTTCTTGACCCTGCGCACCCGGTCCAGCACACCCTGCGCATGTCCATGCGCCGTATCGACGACGATGACGTCGACCCCCGCTTCAACCAGCGCCTCCACGCGCGCTTCCGTGCCCTCGCCCACGCCCACCGCGGCGCCCACGCGCAGTTTGCCAAGCTCGTCCTTGCAGGCAAGGGGATGCTCCGTCGACTTCATGATGTCCTTGACGGTGATCAGTCCGCGCAGCTCAAAGGCCTTGTTGACCACCAGCACCCGTTCAAGGCGATGCTTGTGTAGCAGTGCACGCGCCTGCTCCGGGCTCGCGCCGTCCAGGACGTAGATCAGCCGCTCGCGAGGCGTCATGATGGCGCTGACGGGCAGCGCCAGGTTCGTCTCGAAACGATAATCGCGGTTGGTCACCATACCGACGACCTTGCCGCGCTTCTTCCCGCCTTTGACGACGGGAAAGCCGGACACCCTGTACTGCGCGGTCAATTCCAGCAATTCGCGTACTGACGTGTCGGGCGAGACGGTCACCGGGTCGCGCAGCACGCCCGACTCGTAGCGCTTGACCTTGGCCACTTCGGCGGCCTGGGCCTTGGCCGTCATGTTCTTGTGGACGATACCAATTCCGCCTTCCTGGGCAAGCGCTATGGCCAGCCGGGCCTCGGTCACGGTATCCATGGCGGCGGATACCAGCGGGATGTTCAGGCGGATCTTGCTGGTCAGCCTTGTGGCAAGGCTGACGTCGCGGGGCAGGACGGTGGAATGGGCTGGTACGAGGAGGACGTCGTCAAACGTCAGGGCTTTTTGTATTACGCGCATATTCAGTCCTGGCGCAAAGGCGCATTATACGCTGGTCGATCGGCCCGGCAAAGCAGGCGGCCCGCGCAGCAGCCGGTCAGGCCCGCGCGTGGCGTCGTGCATTAACTCCCCCACGGAAACCCTTAGCGTTCCGGGGTCATGTGCCCGCGCACGCAACTGCCCCGGCACCCATCCAAGGAACCCTGCGATGCACAAGCTCATTTTGATGCTGTTGTTCGGCATGACCAGCGCCCTCGGCACGCCGGCGATGGCGCAAATCAACACATGCGTCGATGCCGGTGGCAGGACCTTCTATTCGCAGGCGCCCTGCCCGCCCAATGCCAGGAGTTCGACCATACGCCCGGCAGCGCCTCCGGCGAATCCGGCGCCGGCGCCCGGCGCAGCCAAGGCGTCGGGTCCCAAATCTGCCGCTGAACTGGAACTGGATTTCCGAAAGCGGCGCACCGAACAGGCCGACGCGGAAAAAAGGAGCAGGAGAAAGCCGTGGAGGCCGCGCAGCGAGAGGAGAACTGCCGCAGCTCGCAGGGCACGCTGGCAAGCATCGAAAGCGGGGGACGGCAGGTTCGTGTCAATGACAAGGGCGAGCGCTACACGCTCGATGACGCACAGTTGGGGCAGGAGCGCGAGCGCGCCCGCAAGGCGGTGGACCAGTGGTGTAAATAGGCTGTCAGCCGCGCTTCTTGCCGGCGCGTTTTGCTGCCAGCTGCCGGCGTGCTTCCTTCGGGGACATTGCCAGCGGCAGCAGGATTTCAACGCGGTCCCCTGCGCGGATCCGCGTCGCGGGTTGAACCCGCCTTCCGAAAGAGGACAGTCCATGCCCGCCAACAACCGATGCGGCATGCTCGCGCAGCAGGCCGCTGGCATCGATTGCCTCAGCCACGGTTGACCGTGGCCCGATCGGCACCCTGCGCACGAGCTGGGATGCCCCGCTCACGAACACGACGTCAACGAAACCGCGATCGCTCGCCCCGGCGGGCGCGGGTCCGGCCGGCGATGCGGCCGCAACGACCTGCGCGGGCTTATTCGGCCGCATTTTCCGTCAGCGCCGGTCCGCCGGCACCATACAGGGAGTCGGCGCGGGCCACGAAGGCCTCGACGAGAGTGCCGGTGATCTGCCGGAAGACCGGACCGATCGCAGCGGACAGCGCGCGATTCGAGAACTCGTAATCGAGCCTGAGCACCACCTTGCTGGCATCGGGCCCCAACGCCCTGAATTGCCAGTGTCCGACCAGTGAACGGAACGGCCCAGAGACCAGTTTCATGCGGATGAGTTCGGGGCCGTCTGAACGGTTTTCCGTGCTGAATTGCTGGCGTATCCCGTGAAAATCGATCGTCAGCGCAGCTATGGTCGCGCCTTTTGCGGAAGACACGATCTTCGCGTCGCCGCACCATGGCAGGAATTCCGGATACGAGGCGATGTCCTCGACCAGGGCGCGCATGCGCCCTGCACGGTGATGTATCAGCACGGAGCGTTCAACGACCGTCATGATCAGGTGCGCGTAAAATGCGGCTTCCAGCGAAAGGCATCGCGTGAGCATTGTCGAGAATCGAAAGGCGTTCCATGACTATTTCATCGAGGAGCGCCTGGAGGCGGGACTTGTCCTGCTGGGCTGGGAAGTCAAGGCCATCCGGGCCGGTCGTACGCAGCTCAAGGAGGCGTATGTCGTCATTCGCGGCGGCGAAGTATTCCTGATCGGGGCGCATTTCAGCCCGCTTTCCTCCGCCTCGACGCATGTCAGCGCCGATCCCACACGCGCCCGAAAGCTGCTGCTCAATCAGGCGGAGATCGGCCGCCTTGCAGGCAAGGTGGACCGCGCCGGCTACACGATTGTGCCGATCAACCTGCATTATTCCAAGGGGCGGGTGAAACTCGAGATCGGCCTGGCCAAGGGCAAGAAGCAGCACGACAAGCGCGAGGACGAGAAGCGCAAGGACTGGCAGCGGGAGCAGCGGCGACTGCTCAAGTCGCGCAAGGGCTGACTGATTGCCATGACCGGCTCAGGCCGGGACCCTGGCTGACTTCGCCGGGACTTTCGCGAGGGTGCGCCAGGTATCGACCACCGTGTCGGGATTCAGCGAGATGCTGCCGATACCCTGATCGACCAGCCATTCGGCAAAGTCCACGTGGTCAGACGGGCCCTGCCCGCAGATGCCCACATACTTCCCGGCTCGCCTGCAAGCACCGATCGCCATGCCGAGCAATGCCTTGACCGCGCCGTCCCTTTCGTCGAATCCCTCTGCGACAAGACCCGAGTCTCGATCCAGGCCCAGTGTCAGCTGCGTGAGGTCGTTGGATCCGATCGAAAAGCCGTCGAAATGCTCGAGAAAGGCGTCGGCCAGCAGCGCATTGGATGGCAGTTCGCACATCATGATGAGCCGAAGGCCGTTCTCGCCGCGCCTCAGCCCGTTTTCGGCGAGAAATTCGATGACACGGCCGCATTCCGCCAACGTACGCACGAACGGAATCATGACTTCCACGTTGCCAAGGCCCGCCTCGTCCCTCACGCGGCGCATGGCCTCGCACTCCATCTGGAAGCATTCCCTGTAGGACGGATCGATGTAGCGCGAGGCCCCGCGGAAACCCAGCATGGGATTCTCCTCGTCGGGTTCGTACAGGGCGCCGCCGAGGAGCTTCTTGTATTCGTTCGACTTGAAATCGGAGAGTCGCACGATCACCGGCTTGGGCCAGAACGCGGCTGCGATGGTCGAAACCCCTTCCATCATCTTGCTGACGAAAAAGTCCCTCGGGGACGCGTAGCCCCTGGCCGCCCGCTCCACGCCCGCCTTCAGGTCCGACGGAAGCGCCGGGTAATCGAGCACCGCCTTGGGATGGATCCCGATTATGTTGTTGATCACGAACTCCAGGCGGGCCAATCCCACGCCGTCGTTCGGTATCCTCTGGAAATCGAAAGCAAGGCCGGGATTTCCGACGTTCATCATGATTTTTACCGGGCTTGCGGGCATTTGCCCGATTGCATCGTTCGAGATTTCCACCGCGAGCGATCCACGGTATACGTGACCCGTGTCGCCTTCGGCGCATGACACCGTCACAACCTCTACATCCTTCAGTCTGTCGGTGGCATCCCCGCAGCCAACGACCGCCGGAATCCCGAGTTCGCGCGCAATGATGGCCGCGTGGCATGTCCTGCCGCCCCGGTTTGTCACGATGGCCGCAGCACGCTTCATGACCGGTTCCCAGTTGGGGTCCGTCATGTCCGTAACGAGGATATCGCCCTCGCGGACCTGCCCCATGTCGGCCGGATCCGTGACCACCCGGACCGGCCCGGTCCCCACCTTGTGCCCGATCGCGCGCCCGGAAGCCAGCACTTCGGAGCGCACCAGCAAACGGTACCGCTGCTGGCTGTCGCTGGCAGGCCGGGACCTCACGGTTTCCGGCCGTGCCTGCAGTATGTAGATTTTCCCGTCGCTTCCGTCCTTTGCCCATTCGATATCCATGGGGCGGCCGTAATGCTTCTCAATCTGCACTGCAAACTGCGTAAGCTCGATCACATCCGCGTCGGCGAGCGAAAAGCGGTGGCAGTCAGCTGGCGCAGTATCCATGATCTGCACGGTGCGCCCGGGAACCATGCCGTCGGAGAAGCGCATTGTCCTGGCCTTGGAACCCAGGGAACGGCGCACGATAGGCGCCTTGCCTGCGCGCAGCATGGGCTTGTGGACGTAGAACTCATCCGGATTCACCGCACCCTGCACGACCATTTCACCCAGGCCCCAGGAGGACGTAATCAGCACGACATCGCGAAATCCAGACTCGGTATCGAGCGTAAACATCACCCCGCTGGACCCGATGTCGCTGCGCGCCATGCGCTGGATGCCTGCGGACAAAGCGACTGCCGAATGGTCGAAGCCCTTGTGCACCCGGTAAGAGATTGCCCGGTCGTTGAACAACGAAGCGTAAACATGGTGAATCGCGGTCAGGACCGACTCGAGGCCACGGATATTGAGAAATGTCTCTTGCTGTCCGGCAAACGATGCGTCGGGAAGATCCTCGGCCGTCGCGCTTGAGCGCACGGCGACGGATATGTCTCCCCCTTCCGTGTCCATCAGGGCGTGGTAATGCTCCTTGACCGCAGCTTCGAGCGCCGCCGGCAACGGGGCATCCATGATCATCTTGCGGATATCCCCGCCGACTCGTGCAAGTTCAATCACATCGTCGGCATCCAGGCTGCCCAGAAGGGCCTTGATCCGGCCTCCTAATCCATCCACGGCAAGAAAATCCCTGAAGGCGGTCGCCGTGGTGGCAAAGCCGCCGGGTACCCGGATGCCCGCCCCGGAGAGCTGGCTGATCATCTCCCCCAGGGACGCGTTCTTACCACCGACCTGCTCGATATCCGACATGCGGATCTGGTCAAAACGGACGACGTAGGATTGTGCAGGCATTCTCGGTGCTTTCATCAGTCGTGAACATGCAAGGAGCATGCGTATTCTACTGCCCGGCTGGCTACAATATGCCGGCCGGAGCGTGAGGAGAAACATCGCGTCGCTGCCGGCCGATGAGGGCTCGCGGCGGCTGTCGGCTGTCTTGCCCGGGCCATACCAGGCCATTTGGTTGAACGGAGTCGCATGTCGAATCCGCCTGTGCGTACCGTGTTTTTCGTATCCGACGGAACCGGCATCACGGTCGAGATGCTGGGCCACAGCCTGCTGACGCAATTCGATGGCATCGCCTTCGAGCAGGTGACTGCGCCTTTCGTCAACACGAGAGAGAGGGCCGAGGAATGGGCAGCGCGCATCGCCGTGCTGGTCCGGGACGGGCTGCGCCCGGTCGTGCTGACCACCCTTGTCGATGAATCCATTCGTGCCGTGTTCAAGTCCACCGGCGCGTTCGTGCTGGATTTCTTCGAGATGTTCCTCAACCCGCTGGAACTCGAGTTGGGTATCGGGTCGACCCACACAATGGGTCGGTCGCACAGTGCACGGGATCGCGCCGGTTATCAGCAACGGATGGAGGCGGTCAACTTTTCGCTCGCGCATGACGACGGCATTTCCACCAGGGACCTGCCCAAGGCCGATGTCATTCTCGTCGGTGTATCACGCAGCGGAAAGACGCCGACGTGCCTCTACCTGGCCCTGCAGTTCGGCGTGCGTGCGGCAAACTATCCGCTGATTCCCGAGGACTTCGAACGCGGCGAGTTCCCGCCTGCCCTCGCCCCTCATCTTGGCAAAATCTTCGGACTGACGATCGTTCCGGAACGCCTCAGCGAGATACGCAATGAGCGCCGTCCCGGTAGCCAGTATGCCGATCCGGAAAACTGCCGCAGGGAAGTGGCCGCTGCCGAGGCCATGATGCGCGGCCTGGGCATCCGCTGGGTCAATTCGACGACCAAGTCGATCGAGGAAATTGCAGCGACGATCATGGAGGAGATCAGGATCGTCAGGCGGGCCTTCTAGCAGCATTCGCTCCCACGGGACCGCGCTGACGAAGCTGCTCGAACAGGCAGATGGCCACGGTAGCCGCCACGTTAAGAGACTCTGCCGGTCCGGCCATTGGCACGCGAAGCCGCAGAGCCGCGGCATCCATGAGCGGTTGAGAGAGTCCGGCGCCCTCATTCCCGAAGAGCCAGCTGATCGGGCTCACGAGGTCGGCTTCATAGATGCTGGTCGGTGCGCGCGGGCTTGTGGACGCCATGGTGTTCGCGGAAACACGAACCCGCTCAAGCAAGTCGTCATCTTCGTGGATGGACAAGTGGAAATGGGCGCCCATGCCGGCGCGAATGACTTTCGGAGACCATGCCGATGCGCTTCCCGGCGACAAGGCGACGTGGCGAATGCCTGCTGCAGCCGCCGTGCGCAGAATCGATCCAAGGTTTCCCGGATCCTGGATTCCATCCAGCAGCAATGCCGTTTCAGGCCCTGTCGGCCAGGTCGCGACAGGCGGAATTTCGACCAGCGCCATGACTCCCTGGGCGCTGACGACCTGCGATATGCTCGAGAAAAGCGAATCCGCGAGGACGATCCGTTTCGCGGCATCGATCGCGGCAAGCAACGGACGCGATTGGTCCCAGGACAGGACAGACTCGGCGATGATCAGGGTTGCGGCTTCCCTGCCCGATGCGTGCAGCGCCGAAACGAGCCGCTCACCCTCGATGAGTGCAAGACCTTCGCTGCGTCGCTCTTGGGCTGACCTGGCCAGGCGGACGATGTTTCGGAACGCCGGGTTGCCGCGCGAACGGATGGTCTTCACAGGACCGTGGCCTGCTCAATGAACCGGCGAACCGGCGCGAAGCTGCGGCGATGGATCGGCAAAACCCCGTGGGTTGCGATTGCGGCCAGGTGCGCTCGCGTCGGATAGCCCTTGTGGCGGTCAAAGCCGTACTGGGGATGCAGGAGGTGCACTTGCAGCATGACTGCGTCACGCGCCGTTTTCGCCAGTATCGACGCCGCCGAGATCGAAGGTGTGCTGGCATCGCCTCTGACAATGGGCCGAACAGGAAACGCCATCCTTGGACAATGCTTTCCGTCGACGAGCACCTCAACCGGCGGGACATGCAGTGCCTCGACCGCCCGTGCCATTGCCAACAACGAGGCCTGAAGGATGTTGATGCGATCGATCTCCTCGACATCAGCCCATCCCAGCGCCCACGCTATGGACCGCTCCTGAATCTCGGTTGCGAGCCGCAGACGCTGCCTTGCCGATAGTTTCTTGGAGTCCGCAAGCCCCGCGATGGGGCGCCCTGGATCGAGTATGACTGCGGCAGCGCATACCGGCCCGGCGAGAGGCCCTCTGCCGGCTTCATCGGATCCGCAGATCATTTCAGGCATTCCACGACCGCATCGGCCGCCCGGTTTGCCGCGTCGCAACGCAATTGCAGGTGAATCCTTTCAAATTCCGCCTGCAAGCGGTCGCGCACGGGGCGGTCCGCCAGTTCATTCAACACAGCCTGGGCCATGTTCTCCGGCGTTGCTTCATCCTGCAGCAACTCGGGGACGATGAAGCGACCCGCGACGATGTTCGGCAGCCCGACCCAGTCCTGGTAGCGCATCCGCGACATGAGTTTCCAGCTGCTCGCAGCCATCTTGTAGGCGATCACCATGGGCTTGCGGTAAAGGGCGGCTTCCAAGGTGGCGGTTCCGCTTGCGACCAGCACCACATCGGCGGCCGCGATTGCATCGCGGGAATGGCCGAACAATATCGTCA
>VGIE01000058.1 GCA_016867955.1 Betaproteobacteria bacterium | reverse complement strand
CGATGACGCGCCGCACGCCGGAGACAAGGTCCATGGCGCCGCCCGGGCCCTTGACCATCTTGCCCGGCACCATCCAGTTGGCGAGGTCGCCGTTGTCGGCGACTTCCAGCCCGCCGAGGATGGAGAGGTCGATGTGCCCGCCGCGGATCATGGCGAAGGAATCGGCGCTGGAGAAGAAGCTCGACCCCGGCAGCGAGGTAACGGTCTGCTTGCCGGCATTGACGAGGTCCGGATCGACCTTGTCTTCTGTGGGGAACGGCCCGATGCCCAGCAGCCCGTTCTCCGACTGCAGCGTGACATTGATGCCGGGCGGGATGAAATTGGCCACCGCCGTCGGTATGCCGATGCCGAGGTTGACGTAGTAGCCGTCGCGCAGCTCCTGCGCGGCGCGTTTGGCCATCAGGTCGCGGATGGGCGAATCCTTCTTCGAGGCGGCCGCGCCGGAGACGGTGCGGAACTCGATGCGCTTCTCGTACTTCACGCCCTGGATGATGCGATGGACGTAGATGCCCGGCGTGTGCACCTGGTCCGGATCGATCTCGCCCGGCTGCACGAGTTCCTCGACCTCGGCCACCGTCACCTTGCCGCAGGTGGCAATCATCGGGTTGAAATTACGCGAGGTTTTGCGGAACACCAGGTTGCCCAGCGTGTCGCCCTTCCAGGCCTTTACGATGGACACGTCGGCACGGATGGCGCGCTCGAGCACGTACTCGCGGCCGTCGAAGGCACGCACGTCCTTGTCCTCGGTGAGCTTGGTGGCGAAGCCGGTGCGGGTATAGAAGCCCGGGATGCCGGCGCCGCCGGCGCGCAGCTTCTCGGCCAGCGTGCCCTGCGGCGTGAGTTCCAGTTCCAGTTCGCCCGCCAGTACCTGGCGCTCGAACTCCTTGTTCTCGCCCACGTAGGACGCGATGACCTTCTTCACCTGCCGCGTCTTGAGCAACAGGCCCATGCCGAAGTCGTCCACCCCGGCATTGTTCCCGACGATTGTCAGTTTCTTCGCGCCGCTGTCGACCAGCGCGCCGATCAGGTTTTCCGGAATGCCGCACAGGCCGAAGCCGCCGGCGGCAATGGTCATGTCGTCCTTCAGCAGGCCCTGCAGGGCGAACTTGGCGTCCGGGTAGACTTTGCTCATGGCGATTCCCTCTGGAGTGGAGCGGGAATTGTAGCGGCAAAAACCCGCCGCGGACGCCCTGCGCCGGCCGTCACACCGGCTGCGCGAATACCGCTTCCGCCGCTTCGCAAACCGCGCGCGACGCGCAAGGCCCAGCGGCTTTGCGGTCGCGTCGACAGGACATCGGGAATCACTGCAACCTGATGCCCGCCTCGCGAATCACCTTCCCCCATACCGCGATCTCGCGAGTAATCCAGTCGCGAAGGTCAGTGGGAGGCCCCGACAGCGGGCGCATGCCCATGGTCTGGACGCGCTCGCGTACATCAGGCTCCTGCATCGATGCCGAGATCTCGGCGTTCAGCCTGCGGATGACATCGGGCGGGGTCTGCGCGGGCGCCAGCACGCCGAACCAGCCCACCACCACGAAACCATCGACGCCGGATTCGACCATCGTGGGCAGGTCTGGGAGCACCTGCGAGCGCTCGGGTGCGGTCACCGCCAGGCCCGCCAGGCTGCCGCTCTTGATCGAGGGGGCCACCACCGCCTGGTTCTCGAACGCAAGCGACACGCGCCCAGCGAGCAGGTCGGGAAGGATGGCCCCGGACCCCTTGTAGTGCACCAGGACGATATCGACATCGGCGCTGCGCTTGAACAGTTCGGCGGCAAGGTGCTGCGGCGACCCGATGGCTGAAGCGGATATGTTGAGCACTCCGGGGCGCTGCTTGAGGTGTGCGATGAGTTCCTTGACCGACTTTGCCGGCACGCCGGGATTCACGGTCAGCACATAGGGTGAGGTGGCGATCAGAGAGACCGGCGCAAAGTCCTTGATCGAGTCATAGGGCAGGTTCGGGAAAAAGCTGACATTCGTCGCGTGCAGGCTGGGAATGAACAGCAGGGTATGCCCGTCGGGCGTCGACTTGGCCACCGAATCGGAGCCACCGATCCCGCTCGGGCTCGGGCGATTTTCCACAATGACCTGCTGGCCCAGCCGACCGCTCAGTTTTTGCGCCACGATGCGGGCGAGCGCGTCGGTCGCACCGCCTGGCGGAAACGCGACGACAAGGCGAACGACCTTGGACGGATACAGATCTGCCGCGAATGTCGACGTGACCGCCGGCGTCATGGAAACCAGCATGACCAGCAATCCCGCTGCGAAGCGCTTCTTCATGTTTGCCTCTGCTCCTTGTCGTTTTGTTGGAAACTGCGCGCAGTATAGCCAATAGCGACACTGCCGGCGCATGATTCATGCCCGGCCGAATCTGCTCTACCGACGGCTGGCGGACTTTGACTCGTTGACAGTGACCGGGGTATCCGAGAAAATCCCTACGCCCGCAATATCGCAGTGGTTCTCTGTCCATCACCATGGAAGGCACACCCCGATGAACTTCATCTCCGAACCGCGCTTCTCCTCGATGCGCCTGGTCAGCCCCGTCGGCGAAATCGACCGCACGCCAGTGCCGCTCGCGCCGCGCCTGGCGACCCTCGAGGGCAAGTCGATCGGCTTCATCGACAACTTCAAGCCGGGGGCCGCGCCGTTCCTGCGCCATGTCGAAGCAATGCTCATCGAGAAGTATCCCGGGATCAGAACGCAAACCGTTCACAAGAATTTCACCTCCAACGTGCTGATTGCAGACGAACTGGAAGGCAGGGTCGACGCCGTCGTCAACGCCTGGGGTGATTGAGGGGGCTGTGCGTCGTGGTGTATCCACGACTCAGCCTACCTGGAGAAGCGGGGCGTCCCCACCTCCACCGTGATCTCGGCGTCCTTCCGGGTGCACGCGCGCCTGGCCGCCAAGAACCAGAATATCGACAAGGTCCCGGTGCTCATCACCCCCCACCCGGTCAATGACCTGAACGATGATCAATTGCGCGAGATGGCGGCTGCGGCGCTTCCCGTGATCATCGATCAGCTGACCAACACGGGCGCGCTCGCAGCGGAGACCCGGATCGACTTCGTCCATCCGGCTGCGCGCGAGAACAAGCACTGCATCGACGCCAACCTTGCGGCGCCCGCTCGATGAGCGCGGCGCGCCCCGAGGCCATCGCGATGAATTCCGCTGATTCCTGGCAGGACATCAACGACTGGTTTCTCGAGCAGAACCTCACGGACGGGCTGCCCATCGTGCCGCCGACCGAGGATCGGGTCCGCACGATGACGGATCATGTCCACAAGACGCTGGGGTGGAGCCCTGGCGACGTGATCGGGACCCTGGCACCGAAATGGGGTGCGGCCACGGTCGAGGCGATTGCCGCCAACGCCGTCATGGCAGGTTGCCTGCCCGAATACATGCCCGTCCTCATCGCCGGCACCCAGGCGCTGGCCCTGCCCAAGTTCAACCTCGATGCGGTGCAGACATCCACGCACAACACCTCGGCCATCGCCGTTGTCAATGGCCCGATGCGAAAGGCCATCGACCTCAACTGCGGGTACAATCATGTCGGCAGCCGCTGGCGCAGCACCTCGACCATCGGGCGTGCGCTGCGCCTGATCATGGCCAACATCGGCGGCACCCTGGGCTCCGTGAACATCCATACTCAGGGGCACATTGCCCGCTACGAGCACTGCATCGGCGAGAACGAGGAGCAAAGCCCGTGGGAGCCGCTCAGCGTAGAGCGGGGACATCCGGCCGAGTCGAGCACGGTCACGCTCATACCGGCATGCCCCGCCGCGATGATCGATGACAACGGCGGCAGCCAGTCGGGCAAGGACCTGTTGCGGACCTTCTCGCGCTCACTGCCCGCGGTCGGTAACCGGAACTACAATGGCGAAGGGCAGCCGGCGCTCATCCTCTGCCCGCAGCATGCCCAGACCTTCGCCAACGGCGGCTACAGCAAGGCCGACGTCAAGCAGTTTCTCTGGGAGCGTGCGCGGCTGCGCTTCGGCGATATTCCCACCGGAAACCTGGTGAGCTTCAGCCGCAAGAACCTCAAGTTCTACGCCGACGTCGACCCGGACTACGGGATTCCGATTGCCAACAGTCCGGATGACATCGTTATCGTCGTGATGGGTGGTACCGGGACGCACAGCCTATCGGTGCAAACGCAGATCGCCTGCAAGATCGTCACGGTCCCCATCGCCAGAAAGGACGAAAGCCACTACCATCCCTAGGCCACTCAGGTGCGGTAGGACGTGCCCTGCTCGCGCTCCAGGCGCCGTACCAATCCGGGCCACTCCATCTTCCCGCACTCGAGGAAGCCCCCGTACCCCAGTATCCTGCGGCCCTGCTGCGCGGTGCGCTGAACGGTGTGCGCGCTCAACTCGCGCAGCTTGCGGTTTCCCGACAGCGCATCGACCTGGTAGCGGCAGGACTGCTCCATGCGATACATCCAGCAGAAGGCCTCGGCGACCGTCCTCCCGACCGTCATCGCCCCGTGGTTGCGCAGGACCACCACCCGCCCCTCGTCCCCCAGATCGCGCACGATGCGCTCGCGCTCATCCATGTCCAGCGCTGCGCCCTCGAAGTCGTGATAGCGGACGAAATCCCACATGAGGAGCGCCTTCTGGCTGATCGGCAGGAGACCCTCCTCCTGCATCGACACCGCTGTCAGGCAGCGCGCATGCGTATGCATCACGCAGAGGAGTCCCGGCTGCGACATGTGGATCGAGCTGTGAATCACGAAACCGGCGGGATTGAGCAGGCTCTCGTCACCCTTGCCGACCAGCTTGCCCTCCAAGTCGACCTTGATCAGGTCCGAGGCCTTCATCTCGTCGAACAGGACCCCGAGCGGATTCAGCAGGAAGTGATGTTCAGGACCCGGCACGCGCACCGAAATATGCGTCGACGCGAGATCGCTCATGTCGAGCATGTCAGTCAGGCGGAAGCAGGCGGCCAATTCGCAACGCAGCTGCCATTCCTCCCTGCTGATCGAGTCTCGCCTGCGCCTGGCCGGTCTGGTGCCCTTCTTGCCGGCCTGTCGCGCGCGCGCGCCGGTCGTCTTCAGCGAACGCGTGGGTGCGCCACGGGATACCTTCTGTTTCGCCACGCTGCTCTCCTCGGAATAACTGCGGAAATCGGTCAAGTCAGACTACCAAGGCGTCCTGCCGCGGGCAAGCCTGTCTCGCTCCGCGAAGAGCCCCTGACAGAATTGCCGTCAGAGGACTCTGATGCACGGGAGCGCGTGGTCTTGCATGCCTTAGGAGTGCGCTGCGAAATCCGCGGGCTCGATCTGCAACGCCGTGCGCAGCGCGGCGGCCTTGTTCTGCGCCGGAGCCCGGCCTCACCCGCCCGCTTAAGGCAGGACGGTAGGCGTAGGCAGGCCGGTCGGCGCAAAGTAGCTCGTCTGCGTGCTGCGCACGGCGCGCCAGGGCAGTTCGATGAACTTGTAGCTGTTGGTGTCGGCATCGTAGTCTCTGCGCAGCTTCACCGTGCCCGTGATGACATTGCCGCGCACCTTGCCGGTGAACTCATGGTCCTGGTTGGGCAGCCCGGGCAGCGGAATGGTGAGCGAGAACGTCACCTCGTCGCCGCGCAGCACAAACATGCGCGTCGCGCGGCGCTCCTTGCCGACGCGCACCGCGGCATCGCTCTTCTGGAACTGCTGCTCGACAACGGCAGCGTAGCTTGCCCGTCTGCCGTTGGGCAGGGTCAGCGTCCATTGCCAGTTGCCCTGCACTTTCGCGGGCACCACCCACAGGCGCACCGTATCTTGCTGCTCGTCAGACCTGTCCGACTGCCAGTCGCCCATGTCGAACATCTGTGAGACGACGCGCGTGCCCGGTCGTGCCTCGCGAAGGATCTTCGGGCGCAGCAGACGCATCAGCTCCGGGAACAGCCACATGTAGATGACGTCTACCTTCGAGAGATCGGCGTCGAAGACGTTCTGCTGCATGAAGCGCACGCGATCGGACACGCCTTCGGCATCCGAGTTGGCGGTGGCATCGCCCACCAGCTTGGCATCGATATCCACGCCGACGCCCCTGACACCGGGGCGATCCTTCGCCGAGCGGATCACCAGCCGTCCGTCGCCCGAGCCCAGGTCGATCACCGTTTCCCCGGACTTGGGATCGGCCAGCGCAACCATGCGCGCGGCGATCTCGTCCTTGGTGGCCACGAACAGCGAAAACATCGCCTGCGCCGAAGCGCCGCCGGCAAACAGACATCCGGCCGCAAGCAAGAACAGCCCAGCCGGACGACGCAACACTCCCACCATGACCTGCTCTCCCCTGTTTGAACCACCCATCTCCGCCGAGAAAGGCCCGACTTCGCCCTCGGGACTCACGCCCTGCCAGGGCGCAAGGCCGGTATAGTAACGCGTCGATGCCGATCCACCCAACAGCGCCAGAAAACGCGCAGGCACTGCACCTGCCACCCCGGCCAACGCCATGCCGCTCCTCGCGTCTCCCCGATCCGGATGGCCGCGCAGACGAACCGTTGCGCACCTCCAGCGGCCAGGTGAAGGTCCGCGCTGACGCCATCCAGTGCTCCGCCCTCAAGCCCAAGTAGCGAAGGCATCGCCCCTCAGCGGAGTTCCCGGATGAAGGTCTCCAGCGCCTGGATGTGTTCGTCGATGGATTCGGCAGGCCTGGCGCTGCCCGGCCTGGGCGGCGTCTGGCGGTGCGTGCGTAGCGTGAAATGCGTCGCGCCGAGCTGCTTCCAGACTTCGAGCTCTTCGCGCCAGACCTTCGGGCCGAGCGAATAGGCCACGATGGACTGCAGCGCGAAGGCGGCCGCGTCGCGAGCGTGTTCGGCAAGGACTTCCTTCAGGCGGATCGCGAGCGCGATGCTCTCGGAGGATGCCGAGGCGAAGAGGAATCCGTCGGCAAACTTCGCCGCGCGCTGCAAGGCCGGCTCCGCGAAGCCGCCGGTCCAGATGGGGATGCGGCGCGACGGTCGCGGGGCGACGCCGACACGGTCGATGCGGTGGTAGGTCCCGGTGAAATCGATCACCGGTTCCGACCACAGCCGGCGCAGCAGCGGGATCTGCTCGTCGATGCGCGCCCCGCGGCTCCTCCATGGCACGCCAAGCGCCTCATATTCGACCGGATTCCAGCCGATCGCCACGCCGAGGTTGAGCCGGCCCTGCGACACGATGTCGATCTGCGCCGTCTGCTTGGCAACGAGCACGGTCTGGCGTTGCGGCAGGACGATCATGCCAGTGAGGAAGTCGATCGTCTTCGTTACGCCGGCGAGGAATGCGAACAGCGTCAGAGGCTCGTGGAAGACGTCCTTCTCGCTGTAGCTCCCGAACAGCGGTTCCTTGCGGCCCTCGTGCACGGCCCCGACCACGTGATCGTAGCCGACGATGCGCGCATAGCCGAGCGCTTCGGCGGCCTGTGCCCAGTCGCGGATGGCGACCGCGTCGTTGGCGAAGGCATTGACCGGAAAGACCGCAGAAAATTTCATGGGCACATCCCGCATGAGAAGAAACGACCGCCGTCCAGGCCGGCCGTGCGCGTCAGGCCCCGGAGGATCAGGCCCGGGCCTCCGGCCGGCTCAGGCCTGGATGCCGTAGAGCTCGATGCAGTTGTCCGACAGGATGCGCTTGCGATCACCGCTCGGCACATCGGCGAAGTAACGATCAACCGTCTTCACCGAGTCTGGCCACGTGGTATCGGTGTGCGGGTAGTCCGACGCCCACATCATGTTTTTCACGCCGAGTGCTGTCCGCAGCGCAAGGCCGGAGGCATCTTCCTGGAAGGTGGCGTACATGTGTTCTTGGAAGATCTCCGTCGGACGGCGCTTGATCTGCGACTGCAGGTAGTGACGATGCCGATCGTATATGCTTTCCATGCGCTCGAGAAACCAGGGAATCCAGCCGATGCCGGTTTCCGCCAGCACGAACTTCAGGCCGCGGTGACGATCGAAGATGCCTGAGTAGGTGAGTACCGCGACATAGTTGGTGATGCCCAGCGGCGCGGTTGCGAGGTAGGCCTCGCGCATGCCCGGCATGCCGGCAAATGCCGGATCCACGAGGTTCTGCGTCAGCGCCTTGCTGCTGCCGATGTGCAGGCTGAGCGGAATCCTGTATTCCGAGGCATAGGCCCATACCGGCTCCGCGCAGGGGTGCGACAGCGGGTGGTCGCCCAGCGCGAGGAAGGCCCCCTTCATTCCCAGCGACTTGGCGTGCTTGAGCGCCTCGAGCGTGTTCCTGCCGTCGTTGTCGTCGATCTGCGGCAGGATGGCGAGGGACACCAGGCGCTTCGGGTCGTAGGACTGGAACTCTGCGAGCCATTCGTTGTAGGCCCTGGCGCAGAACAGGCGCACTTCCGGATCGTCGAACTGGTCAAGCGCCCGGGCGATGCCAGGGTACAGCACTTCGGCGTGCACGCGGTCGATGTCCATGTCCGCGACCCGGGCCTTGGGGTCGAACGAACCGGGCCGCATCTCCTTGTAGGTGACCGGCTTCTTCATGTAGTCCTCGCGCTTGACGCCGGCGGCTGCGCTGGTGGACACCGGGCGCGGCCTCATATGCGGGGACATGATCCATGCGTCGCCATGCTCGGTCGACACCACCTTCGGAACGCGGTCCTTCAGCTTGGCCGGCGCGCGCGACGTCCAGAGGTCCGGAGGCTCGTTGACGTGGCCATCGGATGAAACGAGCAGGTCTGACACGGTGATTCTCCTCGGAAAGTGTGTATCGGCCGGATTCTACACACGGCGCTGTCGTCATTGAGGATCACATTCGAAGCAAGCATCACGGCGCTGTAGGAGAATGGACCTGCCCGGGATCCCGGGAAGGCGGCGGCGCACGGGATCCCGGGTTGCTGCGCCGGTTGGCCGGGGTGGACAACGCGGCCCACGCATGTCGCAAATGCATCACCAATCCAATACCTGAGGAGAGAGGATGAATCCCATCGTTCGCAGTACAGTGGCAGGTGCGCTTGCAGTTCTGGGCACGCTAGGGCTGTCCGGTGCCACCCTGGCGCAGTTTCCATCCCGCCCGGTGACCATCATCGTCCCCTTCGCCCCAGGCGGCGGCGACATCCTCGTACGCGAGATGGTGAAGCCGCTGTCTGACAGGCTCGGCCAGCCCGTGGTCGTGGAGACACGCGGCGGCGCAGGCGGCACCGTCGGGTCCCTGTTCGTGGCCAACTCGGAGCCCGATGGCTACCGCATCCTCTGGCACTCCAGCGCCGCGCCGATGAACCAGACGCTGCTGAAAGCCCCCCCGGTGGACATGCGCCGGGACCTCATTCCCGTCACCCTGGCCATCGAGGGGCTGTTCGCCCTGTATGCCACGACGACAATCCCGGTAACCAGCCTGCGCGAACTGATCGACTACGCCCGCGCCAACCCGGGCAAGCTGAACTACGGGTCCTCAGGCAACGGCGGCTCCATGCACATGATCATGGAGCTGGTGAAGTCCCAGGCCGGCGTCAACATCGTGCATGTCCCGTACAACGGGGGGACACCGGCCCTGGCCGCAGCCGTGGCCAACGATGTGCAGGTGCTGTCCTATGACGCGGGACTGGCCGCGCCGCAGGTGCAGGCCGGCAAGATCCGCATGCTCGCGGTGTTGAGCCCGGCGCGCTCCGAGCGCTTCCCAGGCGTGCCGCCGGTTGCCGAGGCGCTTCCCGGCGTCGCGGCGCGATACTGGTGGGCGTTTCTCGCGCCGAAGGCGACCCCGCACCCGGTCATCG
>VGIE01000057.1 GCA_016867955.1 Betaproteobacteria bacterium | reverse complement strand
GGCGACGACCGCGGCGCAGGCGCCGGTGCCGCACGCCAAGGTCTCGCCGGCGCCGCGCTCCCACACGCGCAGCCGGATGTGCCCGCGATGGACCACCTGCATGAAGCCGGCATTGACCCGCTTCGGGAACCTCACGTGCTGCTCGATCAGCGGCCCCTGCGTGGCCACCGGCGCCGCGTCCACGTCCGCCACCACCTGCACGGCATGCGGATTGCCCATGGAGAGCGCCGAGATCGGCACCGATGCGCCGCCCACCTCGAGCGTCTGCACGAAGTGCCCGCTGGTCGAGACGAACGGGACGCGCGCCGGCTCGAACACCGGCGCCCCCATGTTCACCGTGACCTCGCCATTGGCCTCTAGTCGCGGCGCGATGCGGCCCGACACGGTGTCCACGCGGATCTCCGGCTTGTCGCTCAGCTTGTGCTCATGCACGAAGCGCACGAAGCAGCGCGCGCCGTTGCCGCATTGCTCGACCTCGTTGCCGTCGGCATTGAAGATGCGGTAGCGGAAGTCCGCGCCCGGCGCCTGCGGCGGCTCGACCACCAACACCTGGTCGCAGCCGATGCCGAAGTGGCGGTCGGCGATGCGGCGCACCTGCGCCGGCGCTAGCGCCACCGCCTGGCTGACGCCGTCGAAGACGACGAAGTCATTGCCCAGGCCATGCATCTTGGTGAACTTCAGCTTCACGATGTCGGCGCCCGGGCGCTCACGCGGCAGCTACCAGGCGCGTGTAGTCGCGCAGGATGCAGCGGTCCATGATGACGGTCATCCCCCCTGCCACCGCACGCTCCGCCGCTGCCTCGTCGATCACGCCATCCTGCAGCCAGATGGCCTTGTAGCCCAGCCGCAGGCAATCATCGATGATGCCGGCGACATGCGCGGGGGCGCGGAACACGTCGACCAGGTCGATGCCGGCAGGATCGGGAATGGCGGCGAGGTCCGGATAGGCCTTCTCGCCCAGGCCTTCGGCGATTCCCGGGCGCACCGGCGTGATGCGAAATCCGTAGCGCTGCATCATGCGCCCGATGTTGTGGCTGGGCCGGCCCGGGTTCGGTGAATAACCGACCAGGGCGATGTGCCTGACGCGCTTCAACAGGGCGCGGATCTGTTCCGGTTCCGGATTGCTGAAACTCATGCCTGCCCCTGCATTCCCGGCGAGGGTCCAATCGCCGCAGCGCCGCGGGTTGGACCGCCGGCATTCAGGCGCACCGGCCGGCGCGCCTGCTTCAATACCACCTTGCTTCCCCCTCCGGTCGCGTCTTGAAACGCTTGTGGGTCCAGAAATATTGCGCCGGCATCTCGCGCACGCGCTCCTCGATGAAGGCGTTCATGCGCCGGGAGTCGGCCACGGCATCGTCCCCGGGGAAATTATCCCATGCAGGATGAAAGCGCAGTTCGTAGCCGGCGCCGCCCGGCAGCATCTCGGTCACGCAGGGCAGCACGCGCGCGCCCGAAGCACGTGCGATGCGCGCCAGGCCGGTGATGGTCGCCGCTGCGTTGCCGAAGAAGTCGACGAACACGGCATCGCGCGCGCCGTAGTCCATGTCCGGCAGGTAGTAAAGCGGCCGGCCGGATTTCAGCGCCGCCAGTGCCGGCCGTATTCCCTCCTGGCGCGAAAAAAAACGCTGGTCGCCGAAGCGCCTGCGCCCCGCCAGCAGCGCGCGATTCATCACCGGGCTCTTCTGGTTGGCATAGACGCAGGCAAGGTCGACGAAACAGGTCAGCCGCGACGACCCTGCGTCAAGCCCGACGAAATGCGGCGCCAGCAGGATGACCGGCCCGCGGGCGCGGGCAGCTTCGAGATGCTGCAGGTTGCGCAGCCGCACCAGCCGCTCGATGCGGCTGCGCGCGGACCACCACAGCACGCCGCGCTCGAGCAGGCTGCGCCCCACGGCGCGAAAGTGCGCGCGCGCCAGCGCACCGCGTTCGGCATCATTCAATTGCGGGAAGCAGCGCGCCAGATTGATGCGGCACACAGTCCTTCGCTCGCGCGCCAGCGCGTAGAGCAGCAGGCCGAAGGCGCTGCCGAGGGGCGCAAGCACGGGCAGCGGCAACAGGCGCAGCAGCCACATTGCAGCCAGCGCGATGCGGGCTAGCATGCCCGCAGTCCGTGGCACGGAGCAGGTGTCGCAGCGGGTTCAACCGCAATGCTCACGCGCCCCCCGCCTGCGGCGGCGCAACGCCGGCCGGCACCTTGTAACGGTTGTAGCTCCACAAGTACTGTGCCGGGCAGCGCCGGATCAGGTCTTCCAGCACGCGATTGAGGTGGCGCGCGGGCGACTCGCCGGCAAGGGCCTTCGGCATGGTCTGCGCATAGGCGCGGTAGCCGCTCCCCGCGGGCAGGCGTTCGGCAAACGCCACGACGATGCGCGCTCCGGTCGACTCCGCCAGCCGCTGCACCAGCGTCATGGTGTAGGCCGGGCGGCCGAAGAAAGGCGACCACTCGCCTTCGCCTGCGTTCGGCACCTGGTCGGGCAGGATGCCCACCGCCTCCCCGGCCTTGAGCGCGCGAATCAGCGCGCGCATGCCGCGCATGCCGGGGGCGGCCAGCCGCAGGTCGGGCTTCTCGCGCCCGGACATGATCAGGTAGTCCATGACGCCCTTCGTCGGCGGGGAGAACAGCGCTGTCATCGGCCCAGTACGGTGCGCGTACCACTGCGCGGTGATCTCGAAGCAGCCGAGGTGCGGCGTGATGAAGATGATGCCTCGGCCAGCGGCCCGCGCGTCCTCGATGAGCGCGATGATGTCGTCACCGACCTGCAGCAGCGCGGCCACATCCGCCTGTGGCCGGAACCACAACGGCAGGATTTCCAGCGCGCCCTTGCCCGCCTCGCCGACCGACTGGCGCAGCACCTGCGGGTCCTGCAAGCCCGCCGCCGCGAGGTTTTCGCGCGTGAGGCGGCGGAATCGCGGCGACAGGACCCAGACCAGCCAGCCCAGCACCCAACCCGTCGCGTGAAATGCCCGCAGGGGCAGCGCCGCGACAACCCTCAGCATGCCCGGTGCGCCAAGGCGGCTGGCCGCAAGCCCGTCATGGGGACGCAGCCCAAGTCGTGATAACCTTGCGACCCTCTATCGTTATCGTTATGGGTGCCCAGCATGTCGAGCTTCCTGTTTACTTCCGAGTCCGTTTCCGAAGGCCATCCGGACAAGGTTGCGGATCAGATCTCCGATGCAATCCTCGACGCGATTCTAGCCCAGGACAAGCGCTCCCGAGTCGCAGCGGAGACGCTGGTGAAGGACAACCTAGTCGTTCTCGCCGGTGAAGTCACCACCGGCGCGAAGGTCAATTTCGACGACGTGGCGCGCAAGACGATCAAGCGCATCGGCTACACCGATCCGGCCATCGGCTTCGACACCCACACCTGCACCGTCATCGTCGCGTACGGCGAGCAGTCGCAGGACATCGCGCAGGGCGTGGATGAAGGCAAGGGCCTGAACCTGGACCAGGGCGCCGGCGACCAGGGCCTGATGTTCGGCTACGCCTGCGACGAGACGCCGCAGTACATGCCGCTGCCGATCTGGCTGTCGCACCGCCTGGTGGAGCGCCAGTCGGAGCTGCGCCGCGACGGCCGCCTGCCCTGGCTGCGCCCCGACGCCAAGTCGCAGGTCACCATCCGCTACGAGAACGGCAAGCCCGACGCCATCGACACGGTGGTGCTGTCCACCCAGCACCGCCCGGGCGTCACGCACAAGCAGATCGAGGAGGCCATCATCGAGCAGGTGATCAAACCCGTGCTGCCGAAGAACCTCGTCAAGGGCAGGATCAACTATCTCGTGAACCCCACGGGCGCGTTCGAAATCGGCGGCCCCAAGGGTGACTGCGGCCTCACCGGGCGCAAGATCATCGTCGACACCTACGGCGGCTCGGCCCCGCACGGCGGCGGCGCCTTCTCCGGCAAGGACCCGACCAAGGTGGACCGCTCGGCGGCCTATGCCGCGCGCTATGTCGCCAAGAACGTCGTGGCCGCCGGCCTCGCCAGCCGCTGCCAGATCCAGGTCTCGTATGCCATCGGCGTCGCCAAGCCGACCAGCGTGATGGTCACCACCTTCGGCACCGGCAGGGTTTCCGACGAGAAGCTCTCCGAGATCGTGTCGCGGCATTTCGACCTGCGTCCGAAGGGCATCATCCAGATGCTCGACCTGCTGCGCCCGATCTACGAAAAAACCGCCTCCTACGGCCACTTCGGCCGCGACGAGCCCGAATTTACGTGGGAAAATTTGGACAAGGCGTCGGCCCTTGCCGCCGACGCAGGCGTGAAACGCGAAGCGGCCATGGTTTAGTGCGCGCCTGAGCGCAGCGAACTTGTCCAGGTTTCAGCGAAGGCTAACGGGCGCCCGCGCCAGTTAAGCCGCGCAGCGGCGGCCGAAGCCAACACTCCCCCAAGGCAGCCGCCCTTGCGGCCGATGCAGGTAAGTAAGCACTTATCGTGACAATCGCCCGGCAGTGCCGGGCAATTTCATTTTTGCCCCACCCTCACGCTATTGCCGGGCAGATTTAGGCTAGAATTCTCCCTCTCTCGAGGGGCGTTGCGATGGGCCGACCCAGGTCCACCAGGCTCGGGATGTCCATATCGAACGGCGCTCGCAAACTTTTTTCGAAAGAAAGGAGGGCGCGAAAATGAGCGCCGTACTCAAATCCAAAGCAGTCGCAGGCGACTACGTGGTCGCCGACCTGGGCCTCGCCGCATGGGGCCGCAAGGAAATTGCCATCGCCGAGACCGAAATGCCCGGTCTCATGGCCATCCGCGAGGAATACGCATCCCAGCAGCCGCTGCGCGGCGCCCGCATCACGGGTTCCCTGCACATGACCATCCAGACCGCGGTGCTGATCGAGACGCTCGAAGCGCTGGGCGCGGAAGTCCGCTGGGCATCCTGCAACATCTACTCGACGCAGGACCATGCGGCCGCGGCCATCGCCGCCGGCGGCACGGCCGTGTTCGCCATCAAGGGCGAGACCCTCGAGCAGTACTGGGACTACACCCACCGCATCTTCGAGTGGCCCGCAGTTAACGGAAAAGCGGGCGGCTTCTCCAACATGATCCTGGACGACGGCGGTGACGCCACGCTGCTGCTGCACCTGGGCTCGCGCGCCGAATCCGACGCCGCGGTGCTCAAGCATCCCGGCAGCGAAGAGGAAACCGTGCTGTTTGCCTCCATCAAGGCCAAGCTGGCCAAGGACCCCAAGTGGTACTCGACGCGCCTCGGCAAGATCCGCGGCGTCACCGAGGAGACCACCACCGGCGTGAAGCGCCTCTACCAGATGGCCAGGGACCGCCTGCTGAAGTTCCCGGCCATCAACGTCAACGACTCGGTGACCAAGTCCAAGTTCGACAACCTGTACGGCTGCCGCGAGTCGCTGGTGGACGGCATCAAGCGGGCCACCGACGTGATGGTGGCGGGCAAGGTCGCGGTGGTCTGCGGCTACGGCGACGTGGGCAAGGGCTCGGCTCAGGCGCTTCGAGCCCTGTCGGCACAGGTGTGGGTCACGGAAATCGACCCGATCTGCGCGCTGCAGGCCGCCATGGAAGGCTACCGCTTGGTTACCATGGACTACGCCGCCGAGCACGGCGACATCTTCGTGTCGGCCACTGGCAACTTCCATGTCATCACGCACGAGCACATGAAGCGGATGAAGGACCAGGCCATCGTCTGCAACATCGGCCACTTCGACAACGAGATCGACATCGCGGCGCTGAAGCAGTACCCGTGGGAGAACATCAAGCCTCAGGTGGATCACGTGATCTTCCCCGATGGAAAACGCATCATCCTGCTCGCCGAAGGCCGCCTCGTGAACCTGGGCTGCGGTACCGGCCACCCGAGCTACGTGATGAGCTCCTCGTTCGCCAACCAGACCATCGCGCAGATCGAGCTGTTCAACAACCCGGACAAGTACCCGGTCGGCGTCTATGTGCTGCCCAAGCACCTCGACGAGAAGGTGGCGCGCCTGCAGTTGAAGAAACTGAATGCGCAGCTCACCGAACTGACCGACGTGCAGGCGCGCTACATCGGCGTGCAGAAGCAGGGGCCTTACAAGCCGGATGCCTATCGCTACTAGTCGTTGAATGTGGACGACCCGCCCATGCGGGTCGCCGCTCCAACTGCGCGGGCAGGATCGACGTGGAACCCGTCGATCAGCTCGCGCGAGATTGCAATTTGAGCGCCTAACAAGATTGCCGTTAGGCGCCCTGACTTAGGGGAGCGCGAGGGGATGTTTCCCCTCGCATTGTTAGGCACTCTTCGCAGGAAACACGGAATGAAATCGCAACGCTCGCATTCCCGCTGCTTCAGCTTCGAGTTCTTTCCGCCCAAGACACCGGAGGGGGAAACCAAGCTGCGCGCAACCTGGAAGGAACTAGCGGCGCTGAAGCCGAAGTTCTTTTCGGTGACCTATGGCGCCGGCGGTTCCACGCGCGACCGCACGCTGGAGACGGTGCTCGAGATCCAGGCCGACGGCAACGCCGCAGCGCCGCACCTGTCGTGCATCGGCTCGACGCGCCGGGACATTGCCGCAACGCTGGAGCTCTATCGCTTGAAGGGCGTGCGCCACATCGTCGCCCTGCGCGGCGACCTGCCTTCGGGCGCGGCGAGCGCCGGCGAATTGCGTTACGCCAACGAACTGGTGGCCTTCATCCGCGAGACAACTGGAATGCAGTTCCACATCGAGGTCGCGGGCTACCCGGAATTCCATCCGCAGGCAAGGAGCGCGCAGGACGATCTGCTGCGTTTCAAGGCCAAGGTGGACGCCGGCGCGGACTCCGCCCTCACCCAGTATTTCTTCAACGCCGACAGTTATTTCCGCTTCATCGACGACTGCGAGAAACTCGGCACCGCCATCCCCATCGTGCCGGGCATCATGCCGATCGGCAACTTCGCGCAACTGGCACGATTTTCGGACGCCTGCGGCGCCGAGATCCCGCGCTGGCTGCGCCAGAAGATGCAGGGCTACGGCGACGACACGGCGTCCATCCGCGCCCTCGGCCTCGATGTCATCACCGAGCTGTGCGGCCGCCTGCTCGAAGAGGGCGCGCCCGGCCTGCATTTCTACACCATGAACCAGTCTGGCCTGACCACCGAGATCTGGCGCCGGCTGGGGCTGTAGTTCGACTGCGGTCCTGCCGCGGTTCGCCACGCCGCGGTGGAATTCACGCGCGGAGCGCGCGCTCCCTCGCGCTGACGACGAGAAAGTACAGCGCAATACCTACCGCCGACACCAGCATGCCGGCGATGGCTGCAACCCAGAAGCCGGGTACGCCGAGCGGCGTGGCCAGGCCCAGTGCGGGCAGATTCACCACGTCGGTCAGTCCCAGCACATAGCCGCCAGCCAGCCCGACGCCCCACAGTCCGGCAGCATTGACCAGCAGGGGTACGACGACGCGCTTGTAGCCGCGCAGCACGTTCACCGTCACAACCTGCAGCGCATCTAACAGATGGTAGCCCGCCACCAGCATGAGCAACATCGCCGCCACCGTCCGCACGCCGGCGTCGGGGGTGTAGAAGGCTGCGACGCCACGGGCGCCGAGCACCAACACCGAACCGGACGCTCCGGCCAGCATCAGCGCCAGCGCGATACCGGTGACGCCGGTGGCGCGCGCGCGCGCGAAATCGCGTGCGCCGATGGCCTGCCCCACCAGCACGCCCGCGGCATTGCCCATGGCCAGCGGCAGCATGAACATCACCGCCGCGACGTTGGCCGCGATCTGGTGCGCGGCCGAATTCACGGCGCCCAGCCGCGCCACGAAGATCGCCATGAAGGTGAAGGCGGTGACGTCGACGAGGAAGGTCATGCCGATCGGCAGGCCGAGCGCGACCAGGCGGCGCTGGTCGGCCCAGCGCGGCCACGACCAGCGCGCGAAGGTTGCGTGGCGGCGATAGTCCGGCGACAGCCCGCACCACAGCCATGACAGGATGCAGACGATCCAGTTCACCAGCACCGTCGACAGGGCGCAGCCCACCGCGCCCATCTCGGGCGCACCCAGGTTGCCGAACACGAAGATCCAGTTCAGCGGCACCTTCAGCGCCAGGCCCAGTACGTTCAGGACCATCATCACGCGCGGTCGCGACACGGCGGTGGTGTAGCCGGCGAACAGTCGGAAGGCCAGGCCGGCCGGCAGGCCCCAGGCCGACACGGCCAGGTAGGCGCGCACCTTGTCGGCGACAGCCGGCGAGGCCCGGCTCAACGCCAGCAACGGCTCGGGATAGCGGAACACGAAGATCGACAGCACGGCCAGCGCGAGGGTGAGCCACATGGCCTGGCGCACCTGCTCGCCGATCTCGCCGTGGCGGCCGGCGCCGTAGAGCTGCGCCACCGTGGGCGATACCGCGAGCAGCACGCCCATCAGCGCCACGAACACGCTGAAGTAGATCGACGCGCCGATGCCCACCGCCGCGAGGTCGTCGGTGCCATAGCGTCCGGCCATCAGCGTGTCGATGACGGCATAGGCCATCACCGCCAGCTGCGCGATCAGCACCGGCCAGGCGAGGCGGTAGATTTCGTGGGCGAGCCTGCGGGATACCGGCATTGTGAGTCGGGTCACCGTCCGCGCGTCATGGCGCGCCCATTACAGTTCATACTGCGCGCCTTCGCCCGCCAGCGCCTTCTCGATAGCGCTGCGCGACAGCGGCGGGGAGAACATCTCGATGAAGGCATAGGTGAAGCCGCGCAGCCAGGCGCCACGCTTGATTGCCACGCGCGTGGTGCTGCTGTGGAACAGGTGTCCGGCCTCGATGCGCACGAGCTCGCGGTCGCGGTCCGGGTCGTAGGCCATGCTGGCGATGATGCCGATGCCCAGGCCCAGCTCCACATAGGATTTGATGACGTCGGAATCGATGGCCGACAGGGCGATTTCCGGTTGCAGCCCCTTGGAAGCAAACGCCTGGTCGATGCGCGAGCGCCCGGTGAAGGTGGGGTCGTAGGTCACGATGGGGTAGGCGATCAGGTCCTCCAGCGTGACTGCTTTTTTCCGGACCAGTTCGTGCGTGCGCGGCACCACCACGCAGTGGCTCCAGCTGTAGGCCGGCAGGGCCAGCAGCGCCGGAAAGCGGTCCAGGGATTCGGTGGCGATGGCGATATCCGCCTCGCCGTTGATGATCATCTGCGCCAGTTGCGGCGGGCTGCCCTGCTGCAGGTGCAGATGCACCTGGGGATAGCGTCGCTTGAACTCCGTGACCACCTTGGGCAGCGAATAGCGCGCCTGGGTGTGAGTGGTGGCTATCGTCAAAGTGCCTGTCTTTTCCTCTTTAAACTCCTGGCCAACCTGCCTGAGGTTGTCGGCGTCAACGAGCATGCGCTCGGCGATGCGCAGCACCGCCTTGCCCGGCTCGGTGATGGCCACGAGCCGCTTGCCGCGGCGCACGAAGATGTCGATGCCCAGTTCCAACTCCAGTTCGCGGATCTGCTTGGAGACGCCGGGCTGGGAGGTGAACAGCCGCTTGGCAGCCTCAGTCAGGTTCAACCCCTGTCGGACGGTCTCGCGGACATAGCGAAGCTGCTGGAAGTTCATCTATATAATCAAAAAAAACTATATAAATAGATTTTAAGTATTTTAAATAATAAAGCATAGCCTCTACCATTCGCCTCCTAATTGGACATTTCTTTGGTGCGCCGCACAAATGTTTGAGTTTGCATACATCTTCTCGGGCTTTCTGGTCGGCGCCATTGTCGGCGTGACCGGCGTCGGCGGCGGCTCGCTGATGACGCCGCTGCTCGT